>CAIMEK010000119.1 GCA_903839965.1 uncultured Acetobacteraceae bacterium
AGGTCGTCGCGCCAGACCTGGCGGAGGTCGGTGGGTTCCTCGACGAGTTCGCCGTGTCGCCAGACCCGGTAGCGCGGCACGTCGGTGCGGATGTCGAGGTCCTCCGCGAGCCTGGGCAGGTCGACCGCGCCGGTTTCGGACACGGCGAGCACCGGGCAGGGTTTCGGGTTGGCCCGGGCGAAGCGCAGGAAGTCGTATGCCAGCGCCGCCGGGAGGATGGCCAGGTTGGCCTGTACGTTGCCGGGCGCCAGGCCGGCGGTGGGGCCGGTGAACTCGCCCGTGCGGATGCGCAGGCGTTCGGCGAGGCCGTTGCGTCGGCCGATCTGCGACAGCGTGTTCATCGATCTCCTCCGATCAGGTCACCGCGACGGGCTGCTCGACGAGTTGTCCCGGTCCCGTCGGGCCGCGTTGGAAGACCAGGTGGCGCTCGTGGTACTGCGCCACCGTCGGGCGGTGCGCGATGGAAACGATGGTGGTGGCCGGCAGCCGGTCGCGCAGCAACTGATAGAGCTGCGCCTCGGCCTCCGGGTCGAGGCTCGCGGTGGCCTCGTCGAGGAACAGCCAGTCCGGCCGCAGGAGCAACGCGCGGGCCAGGGCGAGGCGTTGCTGTTCGCCGCCGGACAGGCGCTGGTTCCAGTTCTCCTCGGCGTCCAGTTGCCCGGTCAGCCCGCCCAGCCCGACCGCCTCCAGCGCCGCGACCACGGCGCTGTCGGGCAGCACCCCCGCGGCTTGCGGATAGGTCACGACGTGGCGCAGCGTGCCGAGCGGAACGTAGGGGCGCTGCGGCAGGAACAGGGTGTGTCCCGCGGGTCGCCGCACTTCGCCGTGGCCGAACGGCCAGATGCCGGCGAGGGCGCGGAACAGGGTCGATTTGCCCGAGCCGGACCGGCCGGTGACGATCACCGATTCGCCCCGCCGCAGCGACAGGTCGGCGTCCTGCAGCAGGGTTTCGCCGCCGGGCAGTGCCAGGGTGGCGCCGCGCAGCGCATAGCCGGCGTCCGTGCCGGCGCCGGCGTGCACCCCTTCCCCCGCGGCGGCGCGTGCCGTCTCGATGGCGTGATGGAAGGTGGACAGGCGCTCGACGGTGGCGCGCCAGGAGGCGATGTCGGCGTAGGTGTCGACGAACCACGACATCGCCCCCTGCACCTGGCCGAAGGCGCCGGCGGTCTGGGTCAGCGCGCCCAGCGGGATCAGCCCGGCGAAGTAGCGCGGCGCCGCCACCACGATCGGGAAGATCGAGGCAACCTGGCCGTAGCCGGCGGTCAGCGCGGTCAGCATCTTGTAGCGCTGCATCAGCCGCCACCAGTTCTCCGCCAGCGCCTCGAAGCGCAGCAGCAGGCCGCGCTCTTCCTCCTCCTCGCCGCCGTAGAGCGCCACGCCTTCGGTGTTCTCGCGCAGCCGCACGAGGGAGAAGCGGAAATCCGCCTCCACTTTCTGCTTGCGGAAATTCAGCAGGGCCAGCGGCCGGCCGACATAGTGCGTCGCCACCGTGCCGGCCACCGAATAGACCAGCGCCACCCATACCATGTAGCCCTGGATGGTGTAGCCGAACACGCTCATCGGGCCGGACAGCGACCACAGGATGGCGATGAAGCTGGCCAGCGAGACGATGTTGGAAAGCAGGTCGATGCCGAGCGAGAGGATGCCGCGCATGCCGGCGATGCTGTCGCCGATGAAGGCGCGCAGGTCCTCGGCGATGCGCTGGTCGGGGTTCTCGGTGCCGAGGCCGCTGCGTTCGTCGCCCGCGGCGATCAGGCTGATGCGGTAATAGGCGCGGTCGGCCAGCCAGTCGTCGAGGAAGGTGCGGGTCATCCAGCGCCGCCAGCGGATCTGCAGCCACTGGGTCAGGTAGATGCGGTAGACCGCGATCAGGATGTAGGCCGCGGCGACGCCACAGAAGCCGGGCAGGATGCCGCCGCTGGCGGTCACCTTCCAGAACAGCAGCAGGTCGATGAAGCTCTGCCAGTCCTTCTCCTGCAGGCTGGTGAAGAAGGCGTTGTTCCAGAAGTTGAGCACCACGCTCATGCCCACCAGCAGCATCTGCAGGGCGATCACCGTGATCAGCAGCAGCCAGGCCGAGCGGCGTTCCTCGGAGCGGGTGAAGTAGGGTTTCGCCAGGCGCCAGGCATCGCCCAGGAATTCGCCGATATTGCGCATGGGGCTCTCCTTCAGGACGGCTCGCCGCTCGGGCGGATGCGCAGACGGATCACGCCGCGGATCGGCTGCGTCGGATCGACGACCCGGCCCTTGCGCAGGATGTCGATGCGGCCGGCCCGGGCCAGCCGGATGGCCGCCTGCCGCACCGCGCCGAGTCCGCTTTGCCATCGCCCGGCGGGCCCCGGCGCGAGGGCGCGGGCAACCTCGGTCGGATCGGTCGAGCCGGCCGGCCCGCGCGCGGCGGCGAGGCGGAGGATTTCGCCCTCCACGGTCTGGCTCATGTCGCCGCACCCGTGGCAACGCAGCAAATAGGCGTCATGCCGGCCGACATGGCGGGAATTCGCCGCCGGCGCAAGGCGCAAGTCCGCGCGGCGCGTTAGCCGAAACTTCACCGCGCTCCCCGACTCTGCCTGGGGCGCGCAGGACAGGGAGGCGATGACGGCCATGCCGGCGGAACTCGGTGCAGTGCCGGAATCCGATGCGTCGCCGTCGGAACTCTGCACTCTGCAGCATCGTATCTTCCGCAGCCTCACCAACGTGATGTTTCGCCGCGACGAGTCCGGCGAAACACCGGTGATGGTGATGTCGCTCGGCGAACGCATCGCGGCGGTGCCGCTGCGGGCGTTGCAGCACGAACTGGGCATCGCCAGCGACAGCCCGGACGGCCGCATGATGGCCCTGATCGCGCAGTCGCTCGGCTTCGTCACCGGCCTGCAGATCGGCGATCCGTTGCCGACCGAAGTGCTGGACGGGCGGGCGAGCTGGACGCCGGGCGCGGCCCATCGCGCCATTGCGGCGGCCCGCTTGCGCCTGCAGCTGGTGGCCTGGCTGCGGCCCGAATCCGTCGCCGCGATGCCGTCGGATGGCGGCTCCGTGTGCCTGCTGGACGAAGACCCGGCGACGCGCCAGCAGGTCAATGTCGCGCTTGAGCAGGCGGCGCACGACCTGGGGGTGGCCGATCGCAGCGCGGTCATCGACCTGCTGGAGGCCCTGGCCGAGGAGTTGGCCTACATCGAAGCGCTGCGCGAGGGCCTGCTGAACCGGGTGCGCGACACGGCGGGCCGGGTCGAGCGCATCTGGCGGGCCGGGCGGGTCGACCAGAAGCAGCAGGAAATGATCACTCAGGTCCGCCGCCTGAGCGGCGCGGCGCTGCCCCAGATCGCCGAACGCTTCAACGAAATCGATAAGCAGAGCCGGGAAGTGGTGAGCGCGCTGCGCAACATCGAAGGCCAGCGCAGCCTGGTCCGCTCCGGCCGCGACGTGCTTTACCGGCTCAGCCGGGCCTGGGAGCCAATCCTGCAGGCGTGGGAAAAGAGCGGCCGGCTGAGCGAGAGCGCGTTGTGGCAACTGATCGACCGGACCTATCGCTTCCTGGCGCCGCGCTACATGCTGGTGCAGGAGTGGCAGGCCTTCGTCGCCGGCCAGCACCTCGCGCGGCCGAAGCCGATGGGCTCCATCATGCGGTGGTAGGCTGTCCAGGCTATTGCACGGGGGTGCCGATGCGGCTCGGGTCGTGGCTCCAGAAGATCACCGCGGCGCGGCCCACCACCAGCTCCCGCGGTACCGGCCCCACTGCCGACGGCGCCCGGCTGTCCAGGCTGTTGTCGAGGTTATCGCCCATGACGAACAGCTGGTCGGGGCCCAGCACGGTGGCCGGGGCGTCGTCGAGCATGCCGCCGGCGAGCGTTTTCAGCACCTCGTAGCTGCGTCCGTTCGGCAGCATCAGCCGCCAGCGCCGCGTCTGCGGGCCGGCCGGGCCGAGGTCCTCGTGCGGCACCTCGGCCCCGTCGATCCAGATCGTGCCGTGCCGCATCTCGATGGTCTGCCCGGGCATGGCGACCAGGCGCTTGACGTAGTCGGTGGTGCGGTCGCGCGGCAGCAGGAACACAATCACATCGCCAGGGGCGATCGCCGCGCGCGCGGCCTCGCTGTCGAGGGTGACGAAGCGGTCGCCCACCTCCAGCGTCGGCAGCATGGAGGCCGAGGGCACGCTGAAGGCGTTCCAGTCGAGCTCGCCCGGGATGAATTCGAAGGCCAGGCTGATCGCCGCCAACGCCACGCCCCAGCTCCAGGTCGAACGCCACAGGCTTCCCGCCGCCCGCTCGCGGCCCCGCCGGACGGCGCGCCCGGCGTGCACCGCGGCGGCCGCGTTCAGCACCAGGGTGGCGAGCGCGAGCGCGATGAAGCCGGCCAGTGCCGCCGGGGTGAGCGTGAGCGGACCGCTCGCTTGCATCAGCACCACCAGAGCGGCGGAAATCGCGATGGACCCGGCGGCGAACAGCGTCGCCGCGCGCAGCCGCCGGGCGTAGGCCTGCCCGAGCCCGGGGAGCACCAGCGACAGCAGCGCGCCCCACAGCGCGCTGCCGTGCCCGGATGGGTCGAACTGTCTCACGCCGGCTTGCGCGCTTCGATGATGGCCGACACCACGTAGTCCTCGACATGGCTGCCGGGCGCCCAGCCGGCGATGATCTCGCGGCTGCCCGGCTTCTGCTCGATGCGGATGTCGACGAACCCCGCCGCGGCAAGCCAGGCCTCGATGCGGGCCGCCGGCGCCGCGCCGAGCGCGCATTTGCACAGCAGGTCGGGGTCCGCTTGCAGTTCGGCGGGCAGCGGCGCGGTGTTGACCACGTCCGAGATCGCCACCCGGCCGCCCGGCTTCAGCGCGCGGAACGCCTCGCGGAACACCTGCGCCTTGTCCGGCACCAGGTTGACCACGCAGTTGGAGATGACGACGTCGGCGGTGGCGTCGGCGACCGGCAGGTGCTCGATTTCGCCGAGCCGGAACTCCACGTTGGCCACCCCGGTCCGGGCGGCGTTGGCGCGGGCGCGGGCCAGCATTTCGTGCGTCATGTCGACGCCGATCGCGCGGCCGGCCGGGCCGACCTGGCGGGCGGCGAGGAAGCAGTCGAAGCCGGCGCCGCTGCCCAGGTCGAGCACGACCTCGCCCGCCCGCAACGCGGCGATGGCCTGCGGGTTGCCGCAGCCCAGGCCGAGATTGGCGCCTTCCGGGGCGGCCTGCAGTTCGGCCTCGCTGTAGCCCATGCGTTGCGCGTCGGCCGGGTCGGCGCCGTCGCAGCAGCCGGCCGGGCCGCAGCAGCCGGCGGCCGCCTCCGCCGCGGCGATGCCGCCGTAGCGCGCGCGCACCAGGTCCTTGATCGTGTCTTCGTCCATGATGGCTCTCCTATCCCGCCCCCTGGCCGGGGGTGGCGACGCTCTCGACAGAGGGGAAGCAGGCCGCGCTGGCAAGCATGCCGCGACCGCAGCAGTTGTCGGTCAGGTAGGCCAGCAAGGCGTGCATGACGGCGAAATCGGCGGCGTAGATGAGTTGGCGCGAGGCCCGGCGCTGGGTCAGCAGGCCGGCGCGCATCAGGTGCTGCAGGTGGAAGGTCAGCGAGGACGGCGCCAGCTCGAGCGTCTGGGCGATGGCGCCGGCCGGCAGCCCCGCGGGGCCGCGCTCCACCAGCAGGCGGAACGCCGCCAGCCTGGTATCGTGCGCCAGCGCTCCGAGCGCCGCGATGGCCTGGGTTGGCTGCATCGGGTCTTATTCCGATATTTCGAGTATCGTCGTCGTCTCTGTCCACCCTGTCAAGCCCGGCGGTCCCGCTTTGCGCTTTGCGCCGCGCTGCCCCCGAGCATTCAAGCTTCCATCCCGCCGGCCATTCGTCCATGTTGCCACTCGGGTTTGCGCATGGCCGCCGGCGTCCAGGTGGCGCTGCGGGTGCGGTCCGCGTGGCGGGTCCCGCGGGAGCGCATGGGTTGCATGAGATGTCCCCGACCGACCCGCCGCGACCGGATTGCCGCGGCTGGCGGATGCGGACGGCAGCAGGGAATGCGGAACGGGTTCACGAAATGGAGGTGGCGTGATGTGCACGGTATGCGGTTGCGGCGAACCTGACGGACCGTCCGATGGCCATGGCCACGACCATGCGCACGACCACGCCCATGACCACCACCATCCGCACGACCACGCGCATCCGCATGACCACGCGCATCCGCACGATCACGACCACGCGCACCCGCACGACCACGACCACGCGCACGGCGCCCCGCCGGCAATGGACTACGGCGCGGGACTGGCCGGCGTGCACATCCCCGGGCTGAGCCAGGAGCGCATCGTCAGCATCGAACGCGACATCCTCGGCAAGAACGCCGGCTACGCCCGCGCCAACCGGGCGCGCCTGGCCGAGCGTGGCATCTTCGCCCTCAACCTCGTCTCCAGCCCCGGCTCGGGCAAGACCGCCCTGCTGGTGCGCACCATCGCCGCCCTGGCGCCCACACACGCCATCGCGGTGGTCGAGGGCGACCAGCAGACCAGCAACGACGCCGAACGCATCCGCGCCACCGGCGTCGCCGCCGTGCAGGTGAACACCGGCAAGGGCTGCCACCTCGACGCCCATATGATCGGCCACGCGATCGACGAACTCGCCCCCGCGCCGGGCAGCCTGCTGTTCATCGAAAACGTCGGCAACCTGGTCTGCCCGGCCGCCTTCGACCTCGGCGAGGCGCACAAGGTGGTGGTGCTGTCGGTCACCGAAGGCGAGGACAAGCCGCTCAAGTATCCCGACATGTTCGCCGCCTCGGACCTGATGCTGCTGAACAAGAGCGACCTGCTGCCGCATCTCGACTTCGACCTCGCCGCCTGCATGGGCAATGCGCTGCGGGTGAATCCGGCGCTGCAAATTCTCACCGTCTCGGCGCGCACCGGCGAAGGCCTGCCGGCCTGGTTCGCCTGGATCGAGGCCCGCGCGGCCCGCGTCGCCGCCGCGGCCTCCGCCACAGCAAAGGCTGGTTGAACCATGTGCCTCGCCATTCCCGCCCTGGTCACCGAACTGCTGCCCGACGACATGGCGCGCATCAGCCTGGACGGCGTGGAGAAAGTGATCTCGCTCGCCCTGGTCGATGACGTTGCCGTCGGCGACTACGTCGTGCTGCACGTCGGCTACGCGCTCACCCGGCTCGATGCGGCCGAGGCGGAACGCACGCTGGCGCTGCTCGACGAAGCGGCCATGGCCCATCTGGCCGCCATCGCCGCCGCATGAAATACGTCGACGAATACCGCGACGCCGCGCGCGCGCAGGCGCTCGCCAAGGCCATCCGCGCCGAAGCCGCGCCGGGCGCCAACTACGCCTTCATGGAATTCTGCGGCGGCCACACGCACGCCATCTCGCGCTACGGCATCGAGGACCTGCTGCCGCCGGCCATCCGCATGAT
>CAIMEK010000120.1 GCA_903839965.1 uncultured Acetobacteraceae bacterium
GCCGTGCGCCAGCGCCGCCTGCCGGACTGGGCCGCTGAATTCGGCGCCGCCACCTGGGGCCAGTTCTTCCTCAAATACCTGCTCGGCAATCCGGCGATCACCGCGGTGATCCCCGGCACCACCAGTGCCGAGCACATGGCCGACAATCTCGGCGCCGGCCGCGGCCGCCTGCCGGATACCGCGGAGCGGCGAAAAATGATCGAGCTGTTCGCCTCGCTGGACTAAAATCGGACTTCGTGCGTTTCATAAATAAAGCAGCTTCTGGGGAACCGACAATGATCCGCACCCGATCCGGCCGTGGCAACCGCCGCGATTTCCTGCGTTCCGGCGCCGCGACGCTGTTCGCGCTGGCGGCCTCGCCCCTTGCCGCCCGCGCCCAGGCGCCGGCCGCCGCGCCGCTCAAGATCGGCATGATCGGCTCGGGTCGCGAGGGCAGTGCGCTCGGCACGGTCTGGGTAAAGGCCGGCCATCCGGTAATGTTCTCCTCCCGCCATCCCGAGCAGTTGAAGGAGCTCGTCGCCGGCCTCGGGCCGCTGGCGCACGCCGGCACGCCGGCGGAAGCGGTCGCCTTCGCCGATGTCGTGGCGGTGGTCGTGCCGTACGGTGCGATGAAGCAGATCGGCCAGGATTTCGGCCCCGCCCTGGCGCGCAAGGTGCTGGTGCTCGACGTCAGCAACCCGTCGGTTCCGCGCGACGGCGAACTCGGGACCTGGGCGCGCGAAAAAGGCGCCGGACTCGCCACCCAGGAATTGCTGCCGGGGGCGCATCTGGTGCGGGCCTTCAATGCGATCAACTACCTGAAAGTGCTGGAAACCGCGAAGGGCGAGGGCGGCCACTTCGGCGTTCCGATGGCGGGTGACGATCCGCAGGCCATCGCGGTCGCCTCGATGCTGGCGCGCGAGGCCGGCTACGAGCCGGTGCTGGTCGGCGGGCTCGCCATGGGCAAGTACCTGATCCCGGGGCCGCCGCTCAAGGCGGACCAGACGCCGGACGAAATACGCAAGATCTTCGCCGACCTGAAGTAACGCCGCCTTGAGCGCACAGGATCGGACCGCCCCGGGATCTCCCGGCGGCGGCCTGCTCTATCGGCTGCTAAGCCGGGTGATCGATGTCAGGCCGGAGGAGATTCCCATCCTCGGCTGGTGCTGGCTGTACATCTTCTCGGTGCTGTCCTCGTACTACATCATCCGCCCGATCCGCGACCAGATGGGCGTCGCCGGCGGCGTCAACAACCTGCAATGGCTGTTCACCGCCTCGCTCGTCGGCATGCTGCTGCTCAACCTGCCGTTCGCCTGGCTGGTCGGCAGGCTGCCGCGCAGCCGGTTCATCCCCATCACCTACCATTTCTTCGTCGCCAACATCCTGGTCTTCGCCGCCGTCCTGCGCTGGTCGGACCCGGCGTCGGCGGTGTGGATCGGGCGGGTGTTCTTCGTCTGGGTATCGGTGTTCAACCTGTTCGTGGTGTCGGTGTTCTGGCAGATGAACGTCGACCTGTTCAGCCCCGAACAGGGCAAGCGGCTGTTCGGGGTCATCGCCGCCGGCGCCACCATCGGCGCCATCGTCGGCTCCAGCGTCACCGCCTCGCTGGCGCACTACCTGTCGCCGGTGTTCCTGATGCTCGGCTCGGCGGCGCTGCTGGAGGTCGCGGTGTTCAGCGTCGGGCGGCTGTCGCGGCTGTCGCCGACGCTGCATCACCGGCCCGCCGGCACTGCCGGGGAAACGCCGATCGGCGGCGGCATCTTCGGCGGCATCATCCACACCTTCCGCTCCCGCTACCTCATCAATGTCGGCGTCTTCCTGCTGCTGTTCTCGCTGACCTCGACCTTCCTCTACATGGAGCAGGCCGGCATCGTCAGCCGCAGCTTCACCGATCGCGGCGCGCAGATCAGCTTCTTCGCCACCATCGACCTGCTGGTCAACGTGCTGACGCTGGCCATGCAGTTGTTCGTCACCGGGCGCATCCTGCTGATGTTCGGGGTAGCGCTGTCGCTCGGCCTGCTGCCGGCGCTCACCATCATCGGCTTCGGCGCGCTCGCCCTGGTGCCGACGATCACCGCGGTGGCGGCCTTCCAGGTAATCCGCCGCGCCGCCGACTACGCCATCGCGCGGCCGTCGCGCGAGTTGCTGTTCACCGTCGTGCCGCGCGAGGACCGCTTCAAGGCGAAGAGCTTCATCGACACCATCGTCTACCGCGTCGGCGACCAGGCCGGCGCCTGGTCCACCGGGCTGTTCCGCGCCCTCGGCCTGGGCACGTCCGAGCTGGCGCTGGTGGCAATCCCGTTCGCCGCCCTGTGGCTGGTCAACGGGCTATGGCTGGGCCGCCGGCAGGAACTGCTGGCGTCGCGCCAGGCGGCGGCGCCGGCGGTGGGCGACTAGGCCAGCGTCTTCTCACCGCGCTTGCGGACGCCGGGGGGCACCCACCGCTGTTCCCCGCGGCCATCCTGGTTGACCGGAAGGTGCCCCTTGACAACAGATGGCGACGTAGTTAGTTAGTGATCAGTCACTCACTTTCTCCGGTATGTCCCATGCGGAGCAAACTCGCGATCATGGCGGCAGTCGTCATGGCCTCCCTCGCCGTCGGAGGCGCTGTCGGCTTTGCCCGCCACCAGACGCCCGAGGTGATGGTGGTGGCGGCCCGCGACGACATTCCCGGCCAGATCTATGGCCTTGGGACAGTCGAGCCGCGCGTGCTGTCGCGGCTCGGTTTCGTGGTCACCGGGACGCTGGCGGCGGTCGTGGTCGACCATGGTGACCGGGTGCCCACGGGAGCCGTGCTCGCCCGCCTCGACACCCGCCAACAGGACGCCCGTCTGGAGCAGGCCCAGGCCGAAACCGCCCGCGCCCGGGCGAATGTCGAACTGGCGCACGCGCAACTTGAGCGCAGCCACGCCCTGCTGGCGCGGCGCCAGGCCACCGACCGTCGAAAGCAACTCCTGGTCCGCAGTGGCTCCGTCGCCGTCGAGACCGCCGAGGAGGCGCATACCGACCTGCAGGTGGCCGTGGCGGACGTGGCCGTAGCCGAGAGCAACCGCCAGGTCGCCGCGGGTGCCCTGACCTCGGCGGGCGCGGCCGCCAAGGTCGAACAAGCCTTGCGCGAACTTCACGTTATTGCGGCGCCCTATGCCGCGCTGGTCGTCGATCGCCTGGTCGAGCCGGGAACCATCATGGTCCCTGGACAAGCCGTGCTGACGCTGGCCGACCCGGAATCGATCTGGGTCGCGCTTTACGTCGACGAAGCCACCGCCGGCGGGCTCGCCGTAGGAATGCCCGTCGAAATGAAACTTCGCAGCCGCCCCGGCGAAACGTTCGCCGGACGGATCGCCCGGATCGGCATCGAAGCCGATCGCGTCGGCTCGGATCGTCGCGTCTACACCGCCTTCGACCGCATCCCGGATCACTTCACGCTTGGCGAACAGGTCGAGGGCCTGATTACCGTCGCCCACCCGAACCTCGTTACCATTCCCGAGGAAGCAATCGTTCGCCAGGCCGGGAAAGCAGGCGTGTGGACGGTCAAGGATGGTCGGACACACTGGGAGGGCATCGCGCTCGGCCGCCGGTTCGCCGACGGGCGGCGCGAGGTGATGGACGGCCTCGTCGTCGGCACGATGGTGGTGGATCGCTCGGGCGCCGACCGCGTCTCCGAGGGAAAGCGGATCCTGATCGCGGAGGCCCCCCGATGAACCTGGCGGTCCGCGACATCCGCCACAGCTCGGGGCGGTTCGTGCTGACCTGCCTCGGCCTCGGGCTGCTGCTGGGCGTCGTTCTGTCGATGGTCGGCATCTATCGCGGCCTGATCGACGATGCGTTGGTGCTGGTGCGCTCCCCCTCGGCCGATCTTTGGGTGGTCGAAGACGGCTCCCGCGGCCCGTTCGCCGAGGCGTCTCGCCTGCCGACCGACGTGCGCGACATCGTCGCGCGGCTGCCTGGCGTCACCGCGTCGGGCGCCGTCACCTACCAGTCCATCGAGCTGGCCGCCGGGTCGCGCACGCTGCGCGCCCTCATCGTCGGCTACGAGATCGGGCGCCTCGGCGGACCCCCCGGGATCGCGCAAGGACGGGATATCATGCGCGCGCATTTCGAAATGGTGGCCGACGAGCGGTCGGGGCTGCGGTTGGGCGATCGCATTCCGCTGGCCCGGGACAGCTACACCATCGTCGGCCTCACGCGAGGTGGCGTCGACTCCGGCGGCAACCCGGTCCTTTATGTGACGCTCAAGGATGCCCAGAACATCCAGTTCGCGCTGCAGGGCGCGGCCGCACGAAGCCAGGCCATGCGCGGGCCGAAGGCCGACCGCAACACCGTGAACGCGGTGATCGCCCGCCTGGCGAGCGGTGTTTCCGCCGACGCGATGGCCGAATCGGTCCGCCAATGGAAGCACTTCGGCGCCCTCACCCAGGCCGATCAGGAGGCGATGCTGCTGACCTCGGTCGTCGAGAAGGCGCGCAAGCAGATCGGCCTGTTCACCACCATCCTGCTCATCGTGTCGGCGGTGATCATCTCGCTCATCATCTACACCATGACCATGGACAAGGCGCGCGAGATCGCCACCCTCAAACTCATCGGCGCCCCCAACCGCACGATCGTCGGACTGATCCTCCAGGAGGCCGTGTCGATGGGCTTCCTCGGCTTCCTGTTCGGCGCCGCGATCATCGCCTCGGTCGGCGACAGGTTCCCGCGCCGGGTCATTCTCGAGGCGACCGACGCATTCGCGCTCGCGGGCGTGGTCCTGCTGGTGTGCGTGCTGGCGAGCGCGCTCGGCGTACGGTTCGCGTTGCGCATCGATCCGGCCAAAGCGCTGGCGGGCTGACCGCATGTCCGCGCACGAAGTTCTGGTGGGCCTGCACGACCTGTCGAAGCACTATGGCGAAGGCGCGACGCGGGTCGATGCCTTGAAGTCCATCGATCTCGAGCTCCGCGCCGGGGAGGTCGTCGGTGTCCTCGGCCCCAGCGGTTGCGGCAAAAGCACCCTGCTCAACGTCGTCGGCGCGATCGTCGAACCAAGCAGCGGCCAGATGACGCTGGGCGGCGACCTCGTCTACGATGGCCGGTGGCTGCGCCACGATCTGCGGCGCCTGCGGCTGGACAAGATCGGGTTCATCTTCCAGTTCCACAACCTGATCCCGTTCCTGTCCGTGCTCGACAACGTGCAGCTTGTCCTCCGCCTCGCCGGGCGGCCCGCCGCGGAGGCGCGTTCGCGCGCCATCGAACTGCTCGACTATCTGCAGATCGGCGACCGGCGGAATGCCATGCCTGCGCAGCTTTCCGGCGGCCAGGCCCAGCGCGTCGCGATCGCGCGGGCACTGGCCAATCGGCCGTCGATCATCCTGGCCGACGAGCCGACCGCCGCGCTCGACACCGAACGCGCCGGGATTGTCATGGACCTGCTTCGCCGGGTAGCCACGGACCGCGACGCCGCGATTCTGGTCGTCAGCCACGACGAAAAGATCTTCGGCCGGTTCGATCGGATCGTGGAGATGCGCGATGGGGGCATCGTCGAGCAGCCCAGCCGCAGGGAGGCGATGGCGTCATGAAGGCAATCCGGCAGCGCAAGAGCGCCGAGGAGCGGCAGCACGAAATCATCGAAACCGCCCTTCGCCTCGCCGCGATCAGCGGCCCCGATCACGTGACCACCGAGGCGATCGCCACCGCCATCGGCATCACGCAGCCCGCGGTGTTCCGCCATTTCGCCCGCAAGGACGACATCTGGCTGGCGGTCTCCGAATGGCTCCAGGGGCAGATGCTGGAGCGTTGGGCCCACGCGGAGGCCGGAGCCGCCACGCCCGAGCAGCGCCTGCTCGCGGTGGTGCGGGCCCAGCTTCAGTTTGTCGATTCCATTCCGGCCCTGCCGAGTATCCTGTTCACCTGGCAACTCAACGGTGAACGGACGCCCGTGCAGGAGGTGATCGGCCGGCTGATGCGCCACTTCCACGGCCGACTCTCCGGCATCTTCCGCGATAGCGGAGGCACGTTGGTCGCGGATGCCGATCGTGCCGCGTGGCTGGTGATCTCGATCGTGCAGGGAACCGCCATCCGATGGACCCTGATGCGACGCAGCTTCGATCTTGCCGAGGAAGGCGCGGCGCTGGTGAACCTGGCGTTGGCCGGTCTTCGTGGCGCGCCGCACGAGGCCTGACGTCGGCAGTCGTTCTTCCCGGGCAGGCGACAAGGCGTGCTGCCGGAAGGCCAGTCAGCCCCCGGCGGTCAGCTTGTCCTGGGTCTTAGTGTCGAAGTCGCTGGCCTCGTGCCGCTCGTGCAACTGGCTGGCGGGTTCGCCCCGGACGCGGTTCACCATGCGCCCGCGTCGAACGGCGGGCCGTTCGCCGATGCTGGCCGCCCAGCGCCGCACGTTGCGGTACGATTGCACGTCCAGGAACTCGGCGGCGTCGTACTGCCACCCCATCACCAGCCCGCCGTACCAGGGCCACACCGCGATATCGGCGATCGTGTACTCGGCGCCGGCGAGATATTCGGTCTCGGCCAGCCGCCGGTCGAGCACGTCGAGCTGGCGCTTGGCCTCCATGGCGAACCGGTCGATCGCGTATTCGATCTTGCTCGGCGCATAGACGTAGAAGTGGCCGAAGCCGCCGCCCAGGTAGGGTGCGGCGCCCATCTGCCAGAACAGCCAGCACAGGGTTTCGGTCCGCGCCGGCCCCTCGCTCGGCAGGAATTCCCCGAATTTCTCGGCGAGGTGCAGCAGGATCGCGCCGGATTCGAACACCCGCACGGGCGTCGGGCCGCTGCGGTCGACCAGCGCCGGGATCTTCGAATTGGGGTTGATCGCCACGAAGCCGCTGCCGAACTGCTCGCCCTCGCCGATCCGGATCAGCCAGGCATCGTATTCCGCCCCGCGATGGCCCCGCGCCAGCAGCTCCTCCAGCATCACCGTCACCTTCACGCCGTTCGGCGTCCCCAGCGAATACAGCTGCAGCGGGTGGCGCCCGACCGGCAGCTCCTTCTCGTGGGTGGCGCCCGCGATCGGGCGGTTGATGTTGGCGAAGTGCCCGCCGCTGGCCTGGTTCCAGGTCCAGACCTTGGGCGGGGTGTAGTCGGGCGACGTGCTCATGAATCCGGCTCCCGGTGCGATGTGGCTGCTCCCTCACATGGGGGCGCGCGGCGCCACGCCCAGCCCGTTCGGGCATCGACCCCGGCCCCGCATGGCTGGCCACCCATAACGGCAATTGTGCAGCGCAGCATAAACGCTGACGTTTCCGTGCGCGATAGCGCTCCCACGGCCTCGCCCTCCGTGCGGCCATGGCCGCCCGACCCAACGCGGCGGGTGCCGGCGCGGCGCCGCAAGGAGACACAGCAATGCCGAACGACAACAGCATCATGGTCGAAGTGCCGGTGACGCTCCGCGTTTCCGTCGCCTTCCCGGGCCAGCCGCCGCCCGACGCCCAGGCGGCGGCGAAGCAGCTCGCCGTCTGGTTCGCCGGCCGCGCGCTGCACGTCAGCCACGCCCAGATCGCCGCCTGCAACGAGCTGAACCGCCTGTCGCCGCACGGCGCCGGCCAGGTGACCGAGGCGAACACCGTCCTGGTCGCGTAGCAAACGGGTCCGGCGCGCGATTGTGCACCGGACCCGCCCCCGCCTGCCCTTGGCCTTTCCCCCACCGTTCATACATGCTGGCCGCCAACCGCCAGAACCCGGGGGAGAAGTTGCATGGCCAAATTCGGCCTCGCCCAGCCTGTCCGTCGCGTGGAGGACCCGCGCCTGCTGCGCGGCCACGGCGCCTACACCGACGACATCACCCTCCCCGGCACGCTGCACGGCGCCGTCCTGCGCAGCCCGCACGCCGCGGCGAAGATCCTCTCCATCGACACCGCCGCCGCCACCGCCCTGCCCGGCGTGCGCGCGGTCTACACCGCCGCCGACCTGAAGGCCGACAGCATCGGCGACCTGCCCTGCGCCGTCCGCCTCACCAACCGCGACGGCTCCCGGCAGGTCACCCCGCCCCGCCCGGCGCTGGCCGACGGCGCGGTGCACCATGTCGGCGTCCCCGTCGCCTTCATCGTCGCCGACACCGCCCAGGCCGCGCGCGACGGCGCCGAGGCGGTCATGGTCGACTACGACCCCCTGCCCTCGGTCACCGAGCTGTCCGCCGCCATGCAGGAGGGCGTGCCCCAGGTCTGGGAAGCCGCGCCCCGCAACGTCTGCTTCGACTGGGAAACCGGCCAGAAGGACGCCACCGACGCCGCCTTCGCCGCCGCCGCGCACGTCAGCCGCCTGACCGTGGTGAACAACCGCATCGTGGTCGCCTCCATGGAGGCGCGCGCCGCGCTGGCCGAGTACGACGCGGCGACCCAGCGCTGGACCCTGCGCACCAACACCCAGGGCGGCTGGTTCCTCAAGCCGCTGCTCGGCGACGCCATCTTCGGCACCGGCGCCAACAGCTTCCGCATCATCACCCCGGATGTCGGCGGCGGCTTCGGCATGAAGCTGTTCCTCTACCCCGAGCACGTGCTGACCTGCTACGCCGCCCGCAAGCTCGGCCGCCCCATCCGCTGGACCAGCGAGCGCACCGAGGCGTTCCTGTCCGACACCCACGGCCGCGACAACATCACAACCGGCGAAATCGCCCTCGATGCGGACTTCAGGTTCATCGCCCTGCGCACCCGCAACGTCGCCAACATGGGCGCCTACCTTTCCAACTACGCGCCGTTCATCCCCACCATGGCAGCCACCGGCGTGCTCGGCGGGGTCTACGGCTTCCAGTCGATCTACGCCCACGTCACCGGCGTGTTCACCAACACCCCGCCGGTCGACGCCTACCGCGGCGCCGGCCGGCCGGAGAGCAACTACCTGGTGGAGCGCCTGATCGACCAGGCCGCGCGCGACCTCGGCATCGACCGCGTCGAGCTGCGCCGGCGCAACATGGTCGGCCCGGACGCCATGCCGCACACCACCCCGGTCGGCAAAACCTACGACTCCGGCGATTTCCGCACGGTGCTCGACGCCGCGGTCAAAACCATGGACTGGGCCGGCTTCGAGAGCCGCCGCGCCGAGGCCGCCCGCCGCGGCCGCCACCGCGGCATCGGCATGGCCTACTACCTGGAAGCCACCGGCGGCGCGCCCACCGAAC
>CAIMEK010000121.1 GCA_903839965.1 uncultured Acetobacteraceae bacterium
CGGCCACCGCCTCGGCCAGCGCGGCGTTCGTCTGCGCCAGCCGCGCCCGGCCGGCATCGAGCTCGAAGCGCGCATTGTCGTAGTCCTGCCGCGACGAGGCGTTGCGCACCACCAGGTCGGCCTGCCGCGCGAACGTGCCCTCGGCATGCGTCAGGTTGGCCTGCGCCGAGGCCACCGCCGCGCGCGCCTGGTCGATGTCCTCCACCCTTGTGCCGGCCAGCAGCAGCGCCAGGTTGGCGCGGGCCTGGTCGCGCCGCGCCAGCGCCAGGTTGTGCAGGTTGCGGTAGTTGGCCGCGTCCAACTCGGCGACGACGTCGCCGGCATGCACCGCGTCGCCCTCCTGCCGCGCCATGGTCAGCACCTGGCCCTCGGCATTGAAGGCAAGGTCCACCTGGCGGATTTCGACATTACCGTACAGCGTGCCGGCGGGTGGCCCGCCGGTGAACCGCTGCACCGCAAGCCAGCCGATGGCGCCGAGCACCGCCAGCGCCACCAGCACGCCCACTGCGCGCTTCACGTCAGGCGTCCGGCCAGGCGGCGATCGCCGCCAGCTCGCGTTCCGGCCGCTCGGCCACCGCCGTCAGCAGGCCGGCATGCACCGTGCCCTCGTTGCCGTCCAGCGACAGCGCGTCGCCCTCGGCGAACTCCTGCCCGCCGATCCGGCAGGTGCGGGCGGCGAAGTCGATCGACAGGTCCGGGCAGGCGACCAGGCACACCCGGCCCAACTGGCGCGCCACCACCGCGGCGTGGCTGGTGCGCCCGCCGGTCGCGGTGAGGATGCCGGTGGCCGAGGCCATGCCGATGATGTCCTCGGTCACCGTCGCCTGCCGCACCAGGATCACCGGCCCTGCCGCCGCCAGCCGCTCCGCCGCCGCGTTGTCGAGCGCAATCCGCCCGCTCGCCACCCCCACGCTGGCCACCTGCGCGCACGCCAGCACCGGCGAAGGATCGGCGAACCGCGTGCGTACCACCGCGGCGGGGTCGATGCCCTCCAGCAAGGCACGCGCCTGCCCCGGCTTCAGCATTCCCTCCTCCACCATGTCCACCGCGATGCGCAGCGCCGCCCAGTTGGTCCGCTTGGCGCGGCGGGTCTGCAGCAGCCACAGCATGCCGGTCTGCACGGTGAACTCGAAATCCTGCGCGTCGCCCGACAGGTGCTCCAGCGTGCGGCACATCGCCTCCAGCTGCGCATGCACGCCCGGCAGCACGCGCTGCAGCCGCGCCCCGCCATCGGTCGCGCGCCGCCCGGCCACCACGTCCTCGCCCTGGCCGTTGAAGGCGAAATCCACATACAGCTCGCGCACCCCGGTCGCCGGGTCGCGGGTGAACCCAACCCCGGCCCCCGAGGCGCCGCCGGCATTGCCGAACACCATCGCCTGCACCGTCACCGCGGTGCCCGCGTCGTTGTCCAGCCCGTTCAGCCGCCGGTAGGCCACCGCCTTCGGCGCGTCCCACGAGTGGAACACCGCCAGCGCCGCCGCCAGCAACTGGGCGCGCGGATCGGTGGGAAACGGCTTGCCCGCCAACACCCGGAACCGCTCCAGCATGGCATGCGCCAGCCCGCGCAACGCCCGATGGTCGAGGTCGCGCTCGTTCTCCGCCTCCGCGTCCACCAGCGCCGCCGTCACCAGTTCGTCGAACGCCATGGCGGGCAGGCCCTGCACCACCTCGCCATAGCCCTGCACCAGCCGGCGATAGCTGTCCCAGGCCAACCGCGGATTGCCGGTGAGTCGCACCATCCCATCCACGCCGGCGGCGTTCAGCCCGACGTCCAGCACGGTGTCCAGCATGCCCGGCATGGACACCGCGCCGCCCGAGCGCACCGACACCAGCAGCGGCTGGCGGGCGCTGCCGAACCCGAGCCCGGTGGCCTCCTCCAGATGCGCCATGCCGGCATCGAGCGCCTCGGCCACCGCCGCCTCGTCGGTCTTGCCGTCGCGCAACATCCGGCACCACGAGGTGGGCAGCACGAAGGCCGGCGGCACCGGCAGGCCCGCCTCGGCCATGCGCGCGAGATTGTACGCCTTGCGCCCGACAGCCTCGGGCCCGCCCGGCGGCAGCTCGCTGCCGCCACCGATAATGTGCATCGGACCGACCATGGCCTAGCTGCCCAGCACGACGTCACGGGTAATCAGGGCAGCCGTCTTCAAGGCGTCGGCGGCCTCCTCGAGCGCCCGGCCGACCTCGGCATACAAATGCAACTGGCGGAAATCCTGCGCCCGCTGCACCGCCTCGTAGCGCAACCGCCGCTCGGCATCGTCGGCGGCATGCTCCAGCGCCAGCACGCGGTCCACCGCCACCAGGAAATCGTCGGCATCCTCGTGCGCCGCGCCGCCGCCGATGGCGCCGGCATGGCCGAGCGCCTTGATCCACTCCTGCGAACCTTCCACCAACAGGTCGGCCAACGTCGCCAGCCGATCGAGCGGCCTGCCCCGTGCCCCGGTCTCGGCCAGCAGCTCCAGCAGGAACGCCGCCTCCTCCAGCTGGTCGGCGGCATCGTCGGCGGCCTCGACCAGCCGCAGCACCACCTCGTGGTCGCGCCGGCGACGCACCGCCTCGCGCACCTCCACCACCACCAGGTCTGCATCGTGCTCGAACCGGCCCGCCCGGCGCGCCCGGCGCCCCATACCGCCCTCGCCCGCCGCCGTGGCGGAAATGCCGTCGCGCACCAGACTGGCGATTTCGAACACCAGCCCGGCATGCTCGGAGGCCACCCACAGCAGACGCCGCCGCTCGTTGGAGAAATGCGTCTGCAGCTCGGCCCGCACGCGATCGCGGATCAGCCCCTGCGACTGGTGCGCCCGCAACCCTTCGCTGGCGGTGCGCAACGCGAACCGCACCAGCTCGACGGCGGCGGCATCGCCCAACACGTCGCACAGCCGGTCGCCGAAATGCATCGCCCCGCCGGACGATACCTCGATGGCCTGGTTGATCAGCCGCGACCCGCCCAGCTCCAGGAAGCCGCGATGGCCGACCTCCTGCTCCGCCGCCCATTGCAGCGTCGCCAGCCGGTCCGCCCCGCGCAGGAAACTGCGCAGCGCCTTGCGCGCCCGGTTCCAGTCGATCAGGAACACCAGCCGCGAACCGAGGAACTCCAGATAGGCGAGCAGCCTGGCCTCGTCCTCGGCCTGGAACTGCCCGACCGCCATGTGGAACGGCGCCCCGCCGGCCAGCCCCGCCACGTTGCGGGTCTGCTCCGCGCCCCACGACACCGGGAAGCGCGACAACATGGTCTGCACGAACCGCAGCCGCTCGAGATGCACGTCGGTGTAGGTGATCTGGACCGCCATCGCCTCCACATGCACCACGATCACATGCGCATCGGTGGTGCCGATGTCGTTCTGGATCACCAGCCGCTCGCCGGCGCGCGTCGCCGTGGTCGCCAGCCCGGGATGGTCGAACTTCAACGGCGCGGTGCGGTTCAGCCCGGCCATGAAGGCCCGCACACGCGGCCGGTCGTCGTCGCTCAACCCGTAGACCGCCGCCCCGTCCAGCGTCTCGCGCGCCAACGCGGTCTGCAACTGGTTGAGCGCCTTGTGCATATCCATGACAAGTTGATGCAGACTGTCCTCGCCGGCCGGCGCCGCCTGGGTCATCGCGGCGATCTCGGCGGCCTCGACCAGGTCGTCCTCCGCCGGCGGCACCTTCGCCAGCAACGCCTCCAGCCGCACATCGAAGGCGCCACCCTCCAGCGGCATCGCCATCACCTGAACCTCGCGCGCCAACCGCGCGAACAGGCCACGCGCATCCGGGATCATCACCAGATCGCCATGCATCCGCGATCCCGCGACGACCCGGTCCAGCGCCGCATCCTCGATGCCACAGGCAATCCGCTCACGCCGCAAATCGGCCGCGGGATGGTCGGGATAAGCCGCCCGACTGACCGCCATCTGCAACAGACTGAACAAGAATTTCGCCCGCTCATTGGCAGCCAAAGCGGCATTGACTGCCGACGCCCGACGCAAATCGCTCTCGCCAATCGCGTCCAATACCCCAGTTTTCACGGCAAAACCTCCCGACCCAACTCAGCGCCGATCCCACAACGACCGCTTTGACCTGCATCAAGCGCGAGAAAGAGAAGCAAGGCCAGGGGGCCTGGACCCCCTTATACCGAACGAGGATTCTCGTCGCTCCGCAATGCCGTTGACGCCCTGCGGCCGGTGGTTGCGGGGGCACGCAACCGACGATCCCATCATTCGACCATGTCAATTTGACCGCAGCCGCGACCCGGTCGGTGGCAGGCCGCCCCGTTCGGCGTGCGACGGTGATTCTCTTGCCCTGGATCGCGGATCGGAACCATGCGCATCACAGGTTGCCGCACACTGGCGTCCAGCATGGTCGTCCTGCGGAAAAGGGCTCGAACCGCCAAAGGACGGTTAGGCTGCGCGGTTTCGCCCGCTGGTGCGGCGGCGGCACTGGCACATCTTTCTGGGCAGCCTGAACGGACGGCGCTCCTTGACGATAGTTCGGCTGCCGAGCGCGCGGAGGTCGGTGGCGGCCGATATGGAACGTGAACTGCTCACCGTGGCTGGCGCGCCAATGTCGCCGCGACGGTCAAGCCGTCAGCATGTGAGAGATGCCGGAGATCAATCACCTCGCCCACCTGTCCCCGATCGTCGCCTGAACGGGTTGAAGAAGGGGTCGCCGCAGGTGGTGCCACTGCATCAAGTCGCCGGCTGACCGATTCAGCACCTGGTGGTAGCCGACCGTCCAGGTCGGTCGGGGCGGCAACGCGGAGCCCCTATGGTCTCACGCTGCGGGGCTGTCCAGCCGGTCCCGATCAGGCCCGCTAGGCGGCGCCACGTCGGTTCGGCTGCAACGGCGACTTCATGGTTCATCGCTACGAGCAGGGCACGCGATCCATGGACGGTCCCGCTCCCAGGCCCACACCGCCCCGAGCCATCGCAAATAATGTGATGGGCCCTGAGCAAAAAAATTCGGGAATTGATTTGAATCAAAGCTGATCAACCACGAGCCTGCATAGCGTGGCACGAGTGAAAGATAGTTGTTGTGACCGTTATAGAAACTAGAATTGGCAAATGCGCCGGATTAGACTACGGCGATCGGCAGAATACTTCCGGCTCATTAGGATAATGATGATTAGATCTCGCGATAAAGCGGAGCAGTCGGGACGGATACCTGCCCCGATGGGGGTCAAGGCACGAAATTACCTGGCAACTATCCCTTTGACGTAGTAGGCCCCACATTTAGTGGTTGCCCCGTTGGTTAGCGACCTGTTTGTTTGTCGTCAAACTGACGCGGTGCCCCATGCCTTACGGTGAAGCCACCTCACTCAAAAAACCGGACACACGCCAAGGATTAGGTAGTCTGGATCAACTTATTGCGGAGCAGCAGCGCTTCAGTGAGCGTTTCGGTACTGCGCTCGATAAGATCGTTCAAATCCGCCTCAGTCCAAAATTCTTCTTTGATAAGCTCGGCCCTGTCAAGGCGAATCGTCGTAATAATGGCGGTTCCTGATTCGTGGCCTTCCTTCCACAAGCCATGCACAAGGATATTTCTTTCAGCACGTATTTGGTCGGCGGAATCCAGCATGGCGAGAATTGCCCTTCGCAATTCAATGTCCTCAACATGAAGCGGTGCGAGCGTTCTTATCCAGTCCGATATCGTGCGGGCGGAAACATTTTGCGTAATTACGTGCATGGGTGCCGGGTTAGCTCGGAGCAAATGCGTAAGCATGTGGCTGATAATTTCGTCAACCCAAGCGCACCGAGTCACAATAAGGCCGAATCGAGCAAGAAGGCTAATCGTTATGTCGTATGAATATGGTGGCAATTCTTCTCCCCCTCCCCGATTTTGGGAGTGGTTAGAGGCAGAGCGCGCTAAATTGCAAAATACCCCGTGGCCCCTATTTGACGAGGCTATGAGGAAAATCCGCTTTGACCAAGGAATTTGTGCAAAGCCACAGCCGCAGTGCGGTTCAACACCAGAGGCCCAAAAAACCGGCTCGTGCTCGACACAAAGATTACAGCGAACACATCGCCCGCCCCTGATCGCCCGTTTAGGCTCACTATTTCGCCGTTTCCTGAAAGAGATTGGGCTGCCGCTTGGTCTGTGAGTTGCGGAAAATGGGCTTCAAATTCTGCCCACCGATTATCTGTCATCACTTTCGCTCCCTTGGTTGACGTGGCACTCGGCATGGTATCTGACATGGACAAGAAACGCTTCACCTACTGGACGGCTGACGGAAAGCGGCACTGGACTCCGTTTATTGGGATTGCGGTACCTGCCAGCGAATTACCTCTTCCGGCTGAAAGATTGTTGTTTTGCCGCAGTCGCAGTTCACTGTCACAGGCAAGGCAACGACAAGATACCCCTCCGGGAAGTCGGGAGCGGGCGATTCCCCCAGAATGTGCCGCTTACGGCACTGAGGACATATAGCGACGAAATACGTCGCGCCTTCTTTTAGAACGCCAGACATGGCTTCGCTCCTAGGTTTGGGTGGCACCGCCTAGGATAGCGAGGGAAGGGTCGGGAGTCATCGCGCTCCCGACCTTTTTCGATTCGTGCCATAGTGCGATCATGCCGAGTCGGACAGAAGAGATCGGCGGGAAACCTGGAGGCTAAGGTAATCGTGGCAGAATATACCGAACTATTTTGCGCAATTACTGCTTGCATACTGCTAGTTATGATATATGAGCAACTTAGGAGAATCGCGGACCTGTTGGGGCACATAGCGGGAAGCCTTTCGCGCCCCGCGCTTGATCCATAGATAGATTTGCTTTCTGGGGCGGATGCGAGTCCGTCCCCGTTGTGCTATAATCGGCCCATGAAAGAGCCAAAGTCCGACAAGGTTGAGCTTCGCCCGGACGGTTGGGAACGGTTCGAGCAAGCGGTTGACGCTGCGGTGCGGCACGGGCCGCCCACGTCGCGCGTAGCCAAAACCACGCCTTACAACGCGCGAGCGGAAGCCCAACGGTTGCGGAGGAAACTGGAAAAGGCCAACAAGTCGGCCTAACCCAAATGGTGGGGCATTGAGAGAAATGACGTACTCAACTGTGTTGGCGTTTATTGCCATCGGCATTTGGGTTTGTGCAGGAATTTTGGCAATTATCGCAAACCGAGTCGAGCGATTGCTTTCAATTAGCAAATCCATATTAGCCGCCGACCGCCACATCCGGTAAAAGAGACAGCCTGACTACTTCCAGCGTCGGCGGGTGTGGTGAGCGCGCTCCAGCAGGGCGATCAGCCGTTCCAGCGCGCGGGCATCAACCTGCACGACGATTTGCCTACCGTCGCGCGTCCCGACAATCGCCACGTCGCCATTGCTGGCGGGTATGGCGTCCTGCACCGAGTCGAGCGCGAGGATAACCCTAGGATCGACCGGCGGTTTGCGGACGTTAGCCTTGGGCGGCTGGCGGGCCTTCAACCGCGCCACAAGTCCGCCGATAGGTCAGGCGTTTGCCAACGATACCGGGAATGGACTTCGCCATGCGGGCCGCGTCGTCCACGCCCAACTTTTCGCGCTCATTGTAGCGGAAATCAAACTCACAAAGGTAACGCTTCAAGTGTTCAGGCGATACATGGTGATACGTGCCAATGATCCCGCGCTTGAAAATCGAGAAATACCCTTCGACCGTGTTTGTGTACCAGAACCCGCCGCGTACGTATTCTTCGATTGAATGATTGACGGTGCCGTGTCCCGAAAATCCGTCCGTTATACCCTGATAGACTGGGCTGTCATCGCTCATGATGTAGGTTGTTTTGTCGATCTGCTCTTTCAGGATAGGGCCGAGATTTTCGCCGTCCACACGGGCGACGTGATGCGAACGCACCCTGCCATCGCGCTCGACCAAGGAAACCACCGGCTCTTTGCCCTTCCCGCCCTGCATGCCATCTTGACGCTTCCACTTGTGCTTGTTGCCTTCCTTCCCGCCGATGTAGGTTTCGTCAACTTCCACCACCTTGTTAGGACCACCAAGCGGGGTTTTCTTGGTATCGCGCAGCGACTCGCGAATACGATGCGCCATGAACCAAGCCGTCTTTTTGGTGACACCAAGCATACGGTGGAGTTGAAGCGACGACATGCCTTTCTTGCTCGCCATCAGTAGGTGCGTCGCCATAAGCCACTTGTTCAGCGGGATATGGCTGCGCTCGTACAGTGTTCCGACCGTAACTGTAAACGGCTTGCGACAAGCATTGCATTGGTATAAACCCGGACGATGGCTTTTGCCTTTCATCAAGGTTGCTTGTTCGAGGACACCACAATGCGGGCATACAATGCCGTTGGGCCAAATCCGCGCCTCAAGCCATTCGCGGGCCTTGTCCTCGTCGTAAAAGATCGGATTTGCCAGATCGCTCATCGCCGTCCCCTCGGAACGAGCCGATCACAACATATAGCCGCTACTACGTCAAGGGGATAATAGCCAATTACCTCGTGGGATATGAGTTTCTGTAACTGCTTGTACGGGGCCTTTCGCTGTCAAGGGGATTCCATCGTGGCCGGTCCTTGGGTTGCTGCGGCAGCATGACTTTCGCCGCCATTGCCGGGGCATCACTCCGCTCGGGTTACGCCCTCCCTGCGTGATGCCCCGGCAATGGCACTTAACGAAACCAAACGGCAGAGGCTCCACTTATCAAAGCCGAAACGCTGTCTCGACAAACCCGGCCAGCTCTCATTCTCACAAAAGCATGACAACCACGCAGTCCAGCGTAACAATACATCGCCTAAACGCTCTGTAAGAGAATATTCTCTTTAAAGATATGACGTGCGGCGCTTGTGTGTTTTTATCGCGAGACAATGAACCTAACTATGCTAGTTTACTATTAATGCATCGCTAAAATGTATTATTTCACGGAAAATAGCATTTGTCCTGGTTGTAAAATCACTATTTTGTGATATTAAATAACATTTTACAAGTGATATTGTTACGTGTCACCAAGTGACCTAACTTTCATTAAGGGTTTTGGGGGCGGGCTGGCGGGGTTCTTCAGCACGTAAGCGTCGTGACCGTGGCAGCGATGCCCCGGCATCGCTGGCACGGTCCCTCTTTCCTAGTGCCCAGAATCTCTCGCCGCCCGCAACCACGACATTTTCAAACAGACTCCTGCTTTGAATCCAAGAAGACGTCTTTTCGAAGTTCGAAGAATCGCGTTGCCGACCATGCAAGGCAGGCCAGACCATGCCGATAGCCATATTGCGCAGCAGGCTAAGCCGATGCGGCGGCGTTGTCGCCGCCACGATCCGGTCCGTGGGGAACTCTGTCTTTGACCGGCACATATGGATCGTTGGCGTCCTCTTGGCGCTGCTGAGCCTACTGTATACCGGTACTATAATGATAACTTCACGTCGCGCGGTAGTCGAGGATGCCCGAGGCAATGTGCGAGACCTGGGCGTTATCCTGGCCGAACAGACAACCCGCCGCGTCGAGACGATCGATCTCATGCTGCAAGATATGCAGGCGCACATCCAGGAATTAGGGATCCGCACTCCAGGTGAGTTCGAACGTCTCCTGGTTGGCGAAGACACCCGCCGATTCCTGGTCGCGCGGACGGCAAACCCGCTGCAGGACAATGACATCAACCTGTTTGATTCCGCGGGCACCCCGGTCAATACGTCCCAGCCCTCCCTGCCGCGCTTCAGCATCGCAGACCGCGAATACTTCCGGCAACTCCGTGACCATGGCGAAAGCGGGGCGGTTGTCAGTGAGGTGTTGACGCGGCACAGTACGGGAGCGAAGGCGTTCGCCATCGCCCGCCGGATCAGCGGGGCGGATGGCACCTTCCTTGGTGTCGCCGCCACGACGGTGGATGCCGATGGCCTGCGCAACTTCTACAAGGCTATTGACACCGAACGGCACCTTGCCGTGACCCTGCGTCGCCGTGATGGTCTTGTGCTCGTGCACTATCCTGCGACCGGCGACACCAACCAGGTGATGCCGGCCGCCGCACCATGGTTCGCGTTGGTTCTGGCGGGTGGCGGCACTTACCGCGACTCGAACGATCGCGCCGCAGCCGCCTCGATCATTTCGGTCAACCTGACGCACCACTACCCTCTGGTGCTCGACGTCGCGGTTGCTGAAGAAGATATTCTGAAACAATGGCATAATCATTCCCTATACATTGTGGTCATTGGCGGCGGTTGTTCTTTATCTTTATTGTTCATCTTTGGTTTGATCGGGTGGCAGGTTCGCCGGCAGAAAGAGCAAAACGCCACGCTTTCCCGGGCCATGGCCACGCTGCAGGAAAGCGAAGCCCGGTTCCGCGATTTCTCCGATCTGGCCTCCGACTGGTTCTGGGAGCAGGATGCGGAACTGCGCTTTATTGCGATGGGTTTGGGCAATCCGCTGTGGGCCGAGGATAAAGCTACGGCCATCGGCAAGCTGCGATGGGAGCTGAACGACACCAGCCGCGACCCGGAACACTGGGAGAACCACAAGCGCGCCGTGTTGGCCCATCAGCCGTTTCATGACTTCCGCTTCGATCGGACTGGCAAGAACGGCCAAATGTACCATTTGAGCATCGCCGGCGTGCCGGTGCATGACCAAGCCGGCATGTTTACCGGCTACCGCGGCATTGGGCACGATATCACGGCGCAAATCGAAACAGAACAGAATCTGCGGCAGGCCAAGGAGAACGCTGAACGCACGAAGGCCCTGTTGCAGGATGCCATTGACAGCATCGTCGCGGGCTTCGTGATCTGCGACGCCGACGGCCGGCAGCTGGTGTGCAACGAAGGCTATCGCCGCCTGTATCAGTATCAGACCGGCAGCCCGTGGGTTCCCGGCAATACCGCTGAGGACATCCTGCGCCAGGGTCTGGCGAACGGCAAATATCCCGCCGCGGTCGGCCACGATCAGGCGTGGCTCGACGAATGGCTGCAACGGAACCTGGAAGTGCCGTCATCGCTGGAGCTCCTGCTGGCGGATGGCCGTTGGCTGCTGATGACCAAACAACGCATACGCAACGGCGGCATTGCCATCCTGCTGGTCGATATCACGCCGCTCAAGCAGGCGCAGGCCGCACTGCGCGCCAGCGAGGCCAGCCTCGAGCGGGCGCAGGAGATCGCCCAAATCGGCAGTTGGGAGATGGACGTCGCAACCGGCGAGGTGGTCTGGTCCAGGCAGCTCTATCGCATGCGTGGACTCCCGCTCGCCTTCAAGCCGACTCACGACAACCTGACATACCGCCATAATGCCGCCGATGTCCGGCCGCTATCGGACTGGCTTGCGGATCTGCGGGCCGGACGACAGCGCGACCCGATCGAGATCAGGATCATGCGCCCGGACGGTGAAGAGCGCGTAAATCTGAGCGAAGGGCGCGCCGAGGTCGATCCGGATGGCGTCATCCGGCGCGTTGTCGGAACTTCTCAGGATGTCACCGAGCGCCGGCTGGTCGAGCGCGCACTCGCGCAATCGCAGAAGATGGATGCAATCGGCCAGCTCACCGGCGGCATGGCGCACGATTTCAACAACATGCTCGGCATCGTCATCGGCAATCTCGATCTGCTGAAGCCTTTGCTCGGCGCCGGCGCGTTGACGTCCGAACTGTGCGAGGAAGCCCGCGATGGTGCGGTCCGCTGCGCCGATCTGATCCGGCGGCTGCTCGCTTTTGCTCGCCGCCAGTCGTTGCGCCCGGACCGGTTGGACGTGAACGTCCTGGTCAGCGATGTCTCCCGCCTGCTCGGCCGAACACTCGGCGAGCAAATCGTGCTGACACTGGACCTCGATGCCACGCTGTGGCCGGTGAAGGTGGACGCGACCCAGTTGGAGGCCGCCCTGATCAACCTGGCGACCAATGCCCGCGATGCGATGCCGAAAGGTGGGCAACTCATCATCGCCACCCGCAACGCCACGCTCGACGCCGTCTATGCGGCGCAGCATCTCGAGGTGAGTGCCGGAGACTATGCCCTGATCGAGGTTAACGACACCGGAACCGGCATTTCGCCCGAAGACATCGGTCGCATCTTCGTTCCATTCTTCACCACCAAGGCGTCGGGCCAGGGAACCGGTCTCGGATTGTCGATGGCTTTTGGCTTCGTCAAGCAATCCGGCGGTCACCTGACAGTCTACAGCGAACCGGGTCTGGGCAGCACGTTCCGGGTCTATTTACCGCGCAGTACCAGTGATGGGACCACGACGGCCAGCGTGCCCACTGCAGAAGTGGTGGTGGGCGGCGATGAGACCGTTCTGGTCGTCGAGGACAATGCGCAACTGCGTCGGACCGCGGAGCGGCAACTGACGGAGCTGGGCTACACGGTGCGTGAAGCAGACTGCGCCCTGCCGGCGCTGACGATGCTGGCCGGCGAAGACGCGGTGGACTTGCTGTTCACCGACATCGTGATGCCTGGGACGATGGACGGGCTGGACCTGGCATACCGGGCCACGCTGCTGCGACAGGGCCTGAAGGTACTGCTCACATCCGGATTTCCGGGCGGGCAAAGCGCAGCTCAGCGGATGGCCGACAGTCCATTCCGCCTGCTCGACAAACCGTATTCCCTCGGAGACCTCGCGCAGGCCGTGCGCATGGTGTTGGACAGCGCCGGCAATGGGGGGGACTTCACACCCCCCGGCCCTGTGGCCGAGCCGGCAGGAGCTGCTCCGGATGGTTGACACACGTCTTGTTACCGCCGGGGAGACAGTCAGCAAAATGAGCATCGGTAGATGATCGACAGTCCACTGAAGATAGTTCTGGTAGAAGGTAATGCGGCGGATGCCCGTTTGCTGATCCAGATGCTCCACGAACAAATCTCAGCCAGCATCGAAGTGATGCCGGCCGAGTCCATGGGCGAGGCCGAGAGGCATCTGGCAACGCATAGGGTTGACATTGTCGTGCTCGACCTTGGGTTGTCGGACGCACAAGGACTGGAGGCGGTGCGGCGGACCCGCGCCGTCGCACCGCACGTGCCTATGGTGGTGTTGACGGACCGGGACGACGTGTCGCTCGCTCTGCAAGCCTTGCAGGAAGGTGCGCAGGACTACTTCGTCAAGGGCCGGATCGAGCCAACCACGCTTTATCGCGCCATGCGCTATGCTATCGAGCGCAAGAACATGGAAGAGGAGCTGCGCGGCGCCAAGGTCCGCGCCGAGCAGGCCGAGGCGCTGCTGCGCGACGCGGTCGACAGCATGTCCGAGGGCTTCGTGATCTATGATCGCGAAGACCGTTTTGTCATGTGCAATGACGCCTATCGGCAGATCTACGCCGCGAACGCCGACTCCCTGGTTCCGGGAGCGTCGTTCGAGAGCATTCTCCGCCATGCGCTGGCCCGGGGAGAGAATGTCGAGGCGCGCGGACGTGAAGCCGAATGGTTGGCCCAGCGGCTGCGGGTCCACCGGGAAGCAACCTGCGCCGTCGAAGAGCGTCCGCGCGACGGGTTCTGGATACTCGCCAACGAGCGGCGGATGAAGAACGGCGGTATCGCCGGGCTTCGGGTGGACATCACCGACTTGAAACAGGCCCAGGAGGCGCTGCGGAGAAGCGAGTGGCGCCTCGACCGCGCCCAGCAGATCGCCGGCATCGGCAGTTGGGAGCTGGATCTGAGCACCGGAAGCCTCGGCTGGTCGAAGGAGATGTACCGCATCCACGGCGTCTCCCGCGAGGAGTTCGCCCCCAGTATGACCAACGTCGCGGCTTATGTGCACCCCGACGACTATCCAACGATTCAGATCTGGTTTGCCGACCTGATGGAGGGGCGCGAGCAGAGCGCGTGCGAGGCAAGGATCGTCCGTTCGGACGGCACGGAGCGTCTGGTGCGCGTGGACGGCCGGAAGGTGGCAAATTACGACGGCGTCAGCCACCATTTCGCCGGCACCATGCAGGACATCACCGACCGCCGGCTAATCGAGCGGAAGCTCGCGCAGTCGGAAAAGATGGAGGCGATCGGCAACCTGACCGGCGGCATGGCGCATGACTTCAACAACGGCCTTGGCGTCATCATCGGCAATCTCGATCTCCTGGGACGGTTGATCAAAGCCGATCCGACCGCGACGGAACTGTGCGATGAGGCGCGCGATGGAGCAGTCCGCTGCGCCGACCTGATCCGCCAGCTGCTTGCCTTCGCCCGGCGACAGTCGCTGCGTCCGCGGCAAACCGACGTCAACGCACTGGTCGAAACGGCGACCAATCTGCTGCGCCGCACGCTCGGCGACAATATCACGCTGTCACTGCAGCTCGACACGTCGCTGTGCACCGTCGTGGCCGATCCGGTGCAGCTCCAGGTCGCGCTAACCAACCTCGCCAATAATGCGCGCGACGCCATGCCGAAAGGCGGACATCTGGACATCACGACGCGGACGATGGAGCTCGACGCGCACTATGCCGCGCTTCACCCGGATGTCGCTCCCGGTACGTATGCGGCGATCGAGATCAGGGATAGCGGAACCGGGATTGCCCCCGCCATCATCGGCAACATCTTCGAGCCGTTCTTTACTACGAAGGAACCGGGACAGGGTACCGGCCTCGGCCTGTCGATGGTGTTTGGTTTCGTCAAGCAGTCCGGCGGCTACTTGACCGTCTACAGCGAGCCGGCGCGCGGCAGCACCTTCTGCATCTACCTGCCGTGCGCCCGGGACGCCGGCGTAGCGGCTGCCGCCGCGACCGACCGGGAGCCAGTGATGGGCGGCAACGAGACCGTGCTGGTGGTCGAAGACAACACGCGCTTGCGCAATGCCGCGGTGCGACAGTTGGAGGAGTTAGGCTACCGGGTGCGTGAGGCGGAGAATGCGGCGGCGGCGCTGGCAATCCTCGTCACGGCAGACCGGGCCGACTTGCTGTTTACCGATGTGGTGATGCCCGGCGCGATGGATGGGATTGACCTGGCACACCAAGCCCTTCGACTCCGACCGACCATAAAAGTGCTAGTTACGTCAGGCTTTCCCGGGACGCGCGGTGCCGATCAAAGCACGACAAGTTACGCGTTCCCCCTGCTCGGCAAACCCTATCGCCACGACGAACTGGCGCGAATGGTGCGTGAGGTTTTGGACCAGGGCAAAGAGCGGGCGCCGGACACCGCCGCGTGCTTGGCGACCGGCGCGAACCAGAGTCTTCATGACGGCAATCCGGCCGTCGCGGCAACGCAGGTGTGACAATGCGCATGCTGGTATTCGATGATGACGACGCAATCGGCCGCCTCGTGGTCAGGGTTGCCACCGCGTCGCGCATGGAGGCGATGGCGGTAAGCGATGCCGATGCCTTCAACCAGTGCCTGCAAACCGATCCACCGCAGGTCGTCGTTCTGGACCTGCAACTCGGCGGCACCGACGGCGTGGAACAGATGCGGCTGCTGGCGAACCAGCAATACACCGGTGCACTGGTGCTGATAAGCGGCTACGACGCACGGGTGCTCGCCACCGCCCAGTCGGTGGGAACCAGCCTCGGCCTGAAGGTCGAGTGCGTGTTGGAAAAGCCGCTGCGCGTCGCGGAGCTTGGGGAAGTGTTCGAGCGTCTGCTGTTCGCAGACCAGACGCTGTCGACCGAGCGGCTGCTGACGGCCATCGTCGACGACGAACTGGTCCTTGAGTTCCAGCCGATCGTGTCGCGCGAACCGAAGACACTGAAAAAGCTGGAGGCGTTGGTTCGCTGGGAGCATCCGGTTTTGGGATTGATCCCGCCAGGCCGGTTCCTGCCGGCGGCGGAAAGCGATACGGCGACGATCGACGCCCTCACCGACTGGGTCACGGGTGCCGCGGTGGACGCCTACCAGGTGCTGGCGGAGCTCGGCGTCACCGTGCCGCTGGCGGTGAACGTATCCATGCTTAACCTGCACGACCTGACATTTCCGGATCGAATCGGGCAGCGCCTGCGGGCCGGCGGGATGCCGGCGAAGCATCTCTGTCTCGAGATCACCGAGGGCGGGGTGTTCAACGATGTCGCGCGCACCATGGACATACTGAGCCGGATCCGGCTCAAAGGGATGCAGCTTTCGATCGACGATTTCGGGACCGGTTATTCGTCCCTGAGGATGCTGCGGCAAATGCCGTTCTCGGAAATCAAGATCGACCAATCATTCGTCAGCGATGTCACGACCTCGCGGGATTCCAGGGCAATCGTGAAGTCAATCGTCGGCCTCGCCGCCAACATGGAAATGACCTGCATCGCTGAGGGCGTCGAGACGGAGGAGACCGCGAAACTGTTGGAGGAACTGGGCGTCTGCAACCTGCAGGGTTATCTCATCGCCCGGCCGATGCCCGTCGAGGCGGTTCCAGCATGGCTGGCGACCTGGACGGGGTCCACGCTCGATGGTCAGGCCATGAGGCCATCCGGCGACCCGGCGGCAATACGCGGTCACGGAGAAGTGCGCCATCCGCCATCAGTTTCGGTGACCGCGGAGACGAGCGGTGACGTCGTGCAATTGTCACCACGGCAGCTAGAGGTTATGCAATTGCTATCCGAGGGCTGCCCGGTGAAGGTGATAGCCCACCGGCTCAACCTCGGGATTGGCACTGTGAAAGTTCATCTTTCGCTCGCGTATTCAGCGCTCGGGGCGCATAATCGGATTGAGGCGATCAGGCGCGCAGGGCCGGCCTTAGCCGGCAACTCAAACAAAGCCTAACCACGTAGGGACGGCCTGCTTACTCCAACTCCTCCCGGCCCGGACTACCGCCGTCCCGGCTGCACCCTTCGATACCGTCAAGGCACGAGAACCAGGCGTCCACGAAACCAGAGGCACCTTGGTATCTTTTTCGTTGCCCGTCGCTGAGAAGCCCGTTTTTGGCAGCCGGCTAGGCCATCCGACCTAGCTGTTCGACTGAGCCGTAGAGCCGGATTGGATTTCACTAGGCCGCACACAACAATAAGAAGGCGACAGGTTCTTTACCAAAAACCTGAAGGCGGGTGCTGCAAATGACCGGAACGTCCCTTTTTCTATGCATCTCGTCGATCTCGTGCGTCGGGCTCATCTTCGCGGCCTCCCTGCATGACGTCGCTACGCGGACCATTCCCAACGGTTTGGTGCTGGCGCTGGCGGTTGCCGGTCTTGCCATCGGAGTACTGGATGGGCATTTCTTTGGGGCGTTGCTCGCGTGCGCCGGCATGTTTGTTGTTTCAGCCCTGTGCTGGCGTCGCGGCTGGATGGGCGGTGGTGATGTGAAGCTGCTCAGCGCCGCGGCCCTTGGCATGCCGCCTCATTCAGTTCTCACGTTCGCTGTCGCTGTCGCCTTCGCGGGCGGTGTGCTGGCCATGCTCTATCTGGCCGCCCGACCACTTGTCGCCGCCCCCGCTTCACTCCGCCCTGCCGGCCTGCTCACCCGGGCCATGCGGGTGGAACGCTGGCGCATTAAGCGCGGCGGCCCGTTGCCCTATGCCTGTGCGATTGCCGCTGGTGCCGTGTTCGTGAACCTATCGGGATGGACGCTATGATCCTTCGTCTCGGCTTCTTCGCATTGATGGCCCTGGGCCTGTTGGGCTTTGGCACCGTCGCGTGGATCTCGACACGTCCCCCGCCGCCTGACGCCGCGACAGTCGCCGCGGCCGCCAAGGTCACCGTGCTGGTCGCGGTTCACGCCGTCCATGCGGGCGCCCTTTTCAAACCTGAGGATCTGACTGGGAAGACGATGGCCTGGAGCGCGGCAGGCGACGATGGCAACCTCGACACACCCGATGCCCGTCACGCTTTGGCCGGCGCAATGGTTCGGCGCAGTCTTGAAGCCGGTGACGTTGTCCAGACAAAAGACGTGATGCGTCCCGGCGACCACGGCTTTCTCGCCGCCGTGCTCGGCCCAGGCATGCGCGCTGTCAGCGTAGGTGTGGACGCCATCACTGGCAGCGCGGATTTGATCTGGCCAGGCGACCGCGTCGATCTGATCCTGACCCAGGCGATTGGCGATGCAACCCTTCCAATCGGGCGCCGCGTTGCTGCCGAAACGGTACTGAACGATGTGCGCGTAATCGCCATCGATCAACAGTTGATGCAAGGAGTCGCCCCCGACGGTACGGGAGGAAAAGCCCGCACAGTGACAATGGAAGTCACCTCGGAACAGGCCGAGCGCGTCTCCGTTGCCACTCGCATCGGCCGGCTGTCGCTCGCGGTACGGTCCGCTGATCGCGCGATGGCGGCAATTCCGGTCGCTGCGACGAAAACGACCTGGGCCAGCGACGTTTCTCCCGCGCTTGGAGCCGACGTGGCCCACGGTGCAATCAGCAAGCTCCATGTTTTCCAGGGATCCGCAGAAGGAAAGGAGTTCCGATTCTGATGTCGCCGCTACGCAAGACTCTCCTTCTTGCCGTGTTTGCCGTGTTTGCCGTGGGTTGTTTGGTCAACAACGGTCCGGCGATCGGTCAGACGCCGCTTCCGTCAGCCAACCACGGCACGCTGACGATTGAGTCCGGCTCCGGACATGTGATCACCTTTCCGCGCGCGGCGACCAATGTCTTCGTCGCTGACCCCAAGGTTGCGGACGTGCATCCCGCCAGCTCCACCAGCCTTTTCGTTTTCGGCGTCGGCGTGGGTCGCACCACGGTCGCGGCATTGGACGCCGCCGGGCATCTGATCGCGCAATACGAGGTGACGGTGCAGCCCTCGCCGTTCGGGGCGCTACAGGCGCAGGCTGCCATCACCCGGCTGATGCCGGGCAGCCGGGTGAAGGCACAGGCACAGGCAAAGGGTCTGCTGCTGAGCGGGCAAGTGGAGAACCCAGGTGATGCCGCACAAGCAATGGCCATTGCCCGCGGTTATCTGGGCGAGAATCAGACAGTCGAAAATCAGTTGAGTGTTCAGTCCACGATACAGGTAACATTGCGCGTGCGGATCGCCGAAATGTCCCGCCAGGTCGTGCAGAACCTTGGGATCAACTGGCAGGCGCTCGGATCGATCGGCAGCATTGGGAAAATTCCCGCGCTGTCACTGGTAGCCAACGCAGCCATCGCGCCGGGTTGCGTTGGGGCTGTTGCAGCAGCCGCTGTCAATATACAGTCCGCACCGGCGGGGACCACATCCTGCCTGGGCGTCGGTTTCAACGGAATCATCGACGCGCTCGCGCAGGACAATCTGGCCCATGTCCTGACCGAACCGAACCTGACCGTCATGAGCGGCCAAACCGCCAGCTTCCTGGTCGGCGGGGAATTCCCGATACCTGTTGGCCAGCAAAACGGGCAGGCAACGATCGAGTTCAAGAAGTACGGCATCACACTGGCTTTCTTGCCCACCGTTTTCAATGACGAGCGCATCAATCTCCATGTCAGTCCAGAGGTTAGTCAGCTAACCAACCAGGGTGCGGTGCAGCTGACCGCCGGCAACTCGACCCTGCAGATCCCGGCCCTGCTCGTACGCCGGGCCGAGACCACCGTGGAGCTGGGGAGTGGACAAACCTTCGCCATCGCCGGGCTGTTGCAGGACAACACCGCAGACGGCATGAGCGGCCTGCCCTATCTCACTGACGTCCCCATCCTGGGCGCGCTGTTCCGAACAAACTCATTCCAGCGTAACCAAACCGAGTTGGTGATACTGGTGACGCCTTTTATCGTGAGGCCCGTCAGCGACGCGGCGGCGCTGCACTTGCCGACGGATGGGGTTACCCAACCGACCGATCTGGAGCGGGTTTTGCTCGCGCGCCAAGTTGGCCGATCATCTGCCGGACCGCCCGTTCAGATGCGGATTCCGGGCGACGCTGGATTCATCGTGCGATGACCCGCATCAGCCCTGCATTGCTGGTTCTCCTGGTCGCGGGTTGCGCAAACACCGATCCGTACCGCCGCACGGATGTCTGGTACCCCACCGGGTCCAATGCAGGAAACATTGCGGCTATGGTGGCCAGACCAAGCGACTTGGTTCTTGGACGAGGCGGAAATGCCGCCGATGCTCGCCAAGCCGTTGGTGCCGTCGACCGAGTTTGGCAGGACCGGACGAAGTCGCTTCTCCCCGCGGCCGCGAGTGCCGGGTCTGCCGCCGGTGCCGCCGGGCCAAGGGGGCCAAATTAATGCCCGACGCCTCTTTAGCAACACCGGACGTGAAAGCCCAGCAGCAGCCGGGCGGTCCTGCCGAAATGGCTGCAACATTCGCCGCACCATCGCGCGGCACGCCCGATCTGCCTGCCAAGCGTCAGCTCTCGACCCGCCATCGCCGACCGGCACTGATCGCCTTCGTCACCGACGCGGGCACCGAGAGGGCGCTTTGCGATGGTCTGGCTGATGCCATTCCAAGTGGGGTGGATGTACGGCGTGGCGGCATTCAAGCTGCGATTGCGTCCATGCGGAAGGCAACGACCCCCAGCGTACTGATTGTGGACATCAGCGGCGAAGACCAACCGCTGACTGCACTGGCCCAATTGGCGGATGTGGTCGAGCCGGACGTCTGTGTGCTGGTAGTAGGAGGAGTGGACAGCGTAGATTTCTATCATGAGGTTACCGGTAACCTTGGAGCTCAAGATTACCTGTCGAAGCCACTGACGAACGACAAAGTCGCTCGCCATTTCGGCGCGCTCGTTGCCGGCCACGCTCCTGCGGCCGAAGGCGCGCAGGGCGGCGGCCTCGTGATCATCACCGGAGTGAGTGGGGGGGTCGGCGCCACCACGCTGGCGGTCAACCTGGCCGGCCACTTCGGCGTGTCGATGCACCGTCACACTGTGATCCTGGATCCGGATCTGCATCTCGGCGACGCGTCCATGCTGCTCAATATCAAGCCGGGACCAGGACTTCGGATGACCCTGGAGGCCCCAGAGCGGATCGACGCGCTACTTGCCGAGCGGGCCGCGCAGCTGGTCATTGACCGCTTGCATATCCTGGCCGGGGACGAGCAATTGACCACCAAGCTGAATTACGCGCCAGGCGCTGCCGTCAGCCTGGTCTCGGCGCTTCGGCGGCGGTATAATCTCATCGTTGCCGACCTCCCATTCAGGGTGCCTCTATACGATGATTTGCTGGCACTGGCACACCAACGCGTGCTGGTGATGTTGCCCACGCTGGCGTCGGTGCGGGCGACCTTGCGCTTCCTGGCGGTGTTGCCCAAAGCGGACCAGGCAAGGCGTCCGATAATCGTCCTGAACCGCCTGGGGACCCCGGGCAGCCTGACACGCCGGCAGGTGGAAGAGGCTCTCACCGCGAAGGTGGATGTTGTTGTGCCGGATCAGCCCCGCCAGGTCGCGGCCGCCGCGACGATGGGGGAGCTGGCTATGACCGGTAAGAGTGGCTTCCGCAGTGGTATTCTGGAACTGGCGCGCCACGTTGCCTTTGTTGGACTACTCGACGCAACCGCCGGCCTGGAGCCGGCCAAAGGGGAGACTGGCGCCTGGAGTCTCGGGCGTCTGTTCAGGCGCAAGTCATGAGGTATCCTCAGCAAGACTCGCACTTTGGTCGGCTGGAGCCGACGCTCAGTCTGGTTGACGCCTCACCGACGGAACACCTCGAAAGCCCGCCGCCGGTACAAATTCCCGACCGCAAGCTGCCAGCGTCACCAACGGCGCCCTCGTCGGCAATCATCGAGTTGCGCATGCTCTGTCTCACAAGGCTTGAGCCGGCTCTGATCGCGGGCATGCCGAGCGAGCGGCTGACCGACGATATCGAACGCCTGATCTCCGAAATCGCCACTGAACGTCGGGTAAACCTGAATGCCCGCGAGCAGCGCGAACTGGCCGAGGATCTGGTAAATGACATCACCGGCCTCGGACCGCTCGAGCCCTTGCTCGCAGACGACACAGTCAACGACATTATGGTGAATGGGCCACAGAAGATCTTTGTCGAACGCCGGGGCAAGGTTTTCCTGTCCAGTGTTCGTTTCCGCGATGTCGCGCATCTCATCAACGTCTGTCAACGAATTGCTGCCGGAATCGGCCGACGCATCGACGAATCCAGCCCCATGGTCGATGCCCGACTCAAGGACGGTTCCCGCGTGAACATTGTGTTTCCGCCGTTGGCATTGGACGGCCCTTACGTATCCATCCGCAAGTTCGGCAAGAAGGTGATGGATTTCGCACAGCTGATAGCGTTTGGCGCTCTTACGCCTCAGGTGGCACGTGTTCTGGAATTGGCTTCCCGGGCGCGACTTAACATAATCATCTCCGGCGGCACCGGGTCGGGCAAGACCACGCTGATGAACGCATTGTCCCACTTGATCGATGCCGGGGAGCGGGTCGTGACGGTGGAGGATGCGGCTGAATTGCAGTTGCAGCAGCCGCATGTCGTGCGTATGGAAACACGCCCAACCAGCCTGGAGGGACGAGGAGAAGTCACCCAGCGAGACCTGGTACGCAACGCCCTTCGCATGCGCCCGGACCGCATCATCATCGGCGAGGTCCGCGGCTCTGAGGCATTCGATATGCTCCAGGCCATGAACACTGGCCATGAC
>CAIMEK010000122.1 GCA_903839965.1 uncultured Acetobacteraceae bacterium
CAATGCCCCGGCGGTGTGGGTTGAAAGATTGTCCAACACCACGCGGATCAACTCCGCCTCCGGATAGTGGGTATCCGTCAGATCGCGTATGCACACGGCAAAGTCCCGCGTGGTCCGCCGCTCCGTCACCTTCACGTGGCGCCACGACTGATGCGCGTCGAGGAACCCGAACAGCTTGGCCGTTCCGTTGCGACGGTATTCGCAATCGTACCGCTCAGGCTGACCCGGAGCCGGTGGAATCGGCTGGCGAACCTCACCGATCAACTGGGTCGGGGTTTTCGTCAAAGCAAACCACCGGCCATTTGGGATCGGCCGGTTCGCCATAGAGGTCGAGCCCGTCTTCCATGCAAGCGACATACGCACCGTCCACCTGGGGGATGCACCACATGTTCCGTCGGCACGGCTTGATGTCGTCCTCGGCCAGACGCCGCCGCACGGTCTCACGTGACCGCCCTCGGTGCTCCGTTCGCCGCACCATCGCGCCAGTCAGCAGGTCTAACGTCCAGCGCTTGCGCCCCTGCGGCGGACCCCCCGGACGCGCCTCTTCGCTGAGCGCCAGTTCCAGGGTTGCCATCTCGGCGTCCGTGACCTTGATCCCCTTGGGATAGCTGTTGGTGTCGAGTTCGCAGCGCACGGTGAGCCCGGTTTTGGTCGTGGTGCTGGCGATGAGTTCGACCACGGCAAGCCGGCTGGTCAATGGAGTCGCACGCCAGCTCTGTGTGATGTGGCAGAACAGACGGTGCTCGACTTTGTTCCACTTCGAGGTGCCAGGGGGGTAGTGGCAAACCCGGAATGTCAGCCCGGTCGCATCGGCCAGTCGCTGCAGTTCGACTTTCCAAGGCCGCAGACGGGGTCCGTTCGAACCGCCGCAATCGGCGGTGACCACGACCTTGCGCGCGTCCGGGTAGCGCTCGCGACCCATCCGGTCGAGCCACAGCCGGGTCGCATTGACGGCGAACTGCGCGGTGTCGTGGTCGATGCCGAGGCTGACATAGCCGCTGTTGGCGCTGGTGTCGTAGATGCCGTACGGCACCACCTTGCCGAGGTCCTTGTTCTCGAAGTCATCGGCGTCGCCTCGATCGGCTGGCCTTTCGGCCCGTAGTCGCTGCCGGGATTTTTGATTTCGCCAACCAGCTTCTTCTTCCTATCGACCGAGATAACCGGCTCACCCGCCTCCTGAAATTCCCGTGCGCAGGCATTGATGTGTTCAAACTGGGCATCGCGGTCCGGGTGCTTGCTGCCGTCCTTCGTCTGGCGGTTGACGTGGCGGCGATACTCCAAGTGCTGCAGCAGTTTCGGCACGGTCGAGGCGCTCACCTGATGACCCATCCCGCACAATGCGGTCGCCAGTTTCTCGTGGCTCTTCGACACCTACCGCAGCGGTCGCAGCGGATCGCCCATTGTCGCCGGTTCGAGCAATTGCTGCAGGTCATCCAGCAGTGTCCGGTCCTTCACCGTCAACGCGAGCCGGCCGGCGCCCTTGCGGCGCACCTTGCCGGTCAACCTGGCGGGCTCATGCAGGTCTTTGATGCCGCGCCCGATCGTGCTGCGCGCAACCTTGGTCGCGCGTGCTGCCGCCGCCACACCGCCATGACCAGCGCTGATGGCTTCCGCCACCGCGTGGAGCCGACGGCCGCGCTCATCCAGCGACGATCGGACGGCTTGATGGCGGATACGAATGGATATTCCGTCGATCATGGACCGACTATAGGGGGTGCCGCACACGCCGAGAATCGCCCATATCCTGCCAGCACAGCGATCCGCCTATTCCTGGGCGTCGCCTTACCCGAAGCCCATCTCCCCGGCCCGAAACCCGCCGGCAAGGCGCACGCGCCCGACCGTCCGCTCGGCGGCCCGCCGCTTGGCCTGCCTGCGGGACCGGAGGACCTGCTGCTCGAGCCGGACGGCAGCCCGGTGCGCCTGGACCACGCGTTTTCCTGGGAAGCGCCGTTGGCCGCACACGGCATGATGCAGATGGCCATCGCCAACGCCGATCCGGTGACCGGCCAGGCGGCGTGGTACGACCTGCGCGTCCGGCTGGAACGCTGCGAGGCCGGGCCCACGGAGCCGCAGTTTCCGGCGCTCGACGGGCTCCTGCGCATCACCACCGCGGCGGACGCATCCCGATGACGACGATCGCACCCCGTACCAGTTCGGCCCGCTCCGCCCTGCTGATCGACCTCGACTCCTGCGTGGGTTGTCATGCCTGCAGCGTCGCCTGCAAGAGCGGCAGCACAACCGCGCCGTTCGGCGACGAGGTGTGGCCGAACCAGGTGTTCAGCTACGAACTCGACAACGGCGCCGCCGGCCGAACGCTGCATGTTCCGCGCATGTGCCAGCATTGCGAAACGCCGGACTGCGTCAGCGTGTGCCCGACCGGGGCGTCGTACCGGCGCGCTGCCGACGGCGTGGTGCTCGTCGACGAATCGCTTTGCGTGGGCTGCCGGCTGTGCGCCTGGGCCTGTCCCTATGGGGCGCGCAAATACGACGAACAGGCCGGGGTCATCCGCAAATGCACGCTGTGCTGCGAGCGCCGGGAAGCCAACGGGGGCGGCCTGCCAGCCTGCGTGAGCGCGTGTCCCACCGGAGCGCGGCATTTCGGCGACCTGGCGGATCCGGACTCCGCGGTATCCGTTCTGGTCCGCAGCCGCGGCGGTTTCGCGTTGTAGGCTGACGCCGGCTCCGTACCGGCGGTACACTACCTGCCGCCACGTGCGCCGCTGGCGGTCGATGCGCCAACCCCGGTGCACCGCGCCGATGGCGCGCGCTACTGGGCCGACCGGCTTCTCTCGCGCTGAGCATCCGCCATGAACCCCGCCCTTTCCCTCATCGTATTCTCCACCGCGTCCGGCGCCGGGTTCGGATTGCTCGCGCTGCTGGGCGTGCTGGCCGTGGTCGACCTGTTGCCGCAAGCCAACGGCTTTTCGCAGACGGCGACAGGCATCGGGCTGGCGGTGGTGGTTGTCGGGCTGCTGGTGTCCACCCGTCATCTCGGGCGGCCCGAACGCATGTTGCGGGCGCCGACGCAATGGCGTTTGTCGTGGTTGTCCCGCGAGGGCGTCGCAGCGCTCGCCACGCTTGCCGCCGGCTGGCCTTCGCGGCTGCCTGCGGCGGAGCGGCGGAGCGGGTGCTCGGTGTCGTCGGCGCCGTGCTGGCGGTGGCCACCGTGGCGAGCACGGCGATGATCTACGCCAGCCCGGGGTCGATCCCGCAATGGCGCAACCGCCTGGTCCTGCCATGCCACCTGGCGCTGCCCGCCATGATGGGCGCCTTGCTGCTGCTGGCTTTGGCGCACGGCTTCGGCGGCGGGCGACGCATCGCCTGGATCATTGCCGTGGCGGCAATTGCGCTGGGCTGGGCGATCAAGTGGGCGTACTGGCGCCACATCGATCGCCTGCCCGCACGGGTCGGCGCAAGCGCCGGCACCGGCCTCGGCCGGCTCGGCCGATTGCGGTTGCTCGATCCGTCGTTGACGGCCGGCGGGTTCGGCAAGGCCGAGATGGGTGGCGACCTCGGCCGGAGCCGGGCCGTTCGGCTCAGGCGCGTCGCCACGGCGCTGCTGTTCGCCGCGCCGCTTGCGCTCACGCTGCTCCAGCCCCTGCTCGCCGGCGCCGTCGCCACTGTCACGGCCTGAGCGGCGATGCTCGCGGCCGCGGCCGGGGTCCTCGCCGAGCGCTGTTCTTCGTCAACGCACGCCACATCAGCCGCGCCTGGTTCGACTGCTGACCGCCTGGGCGCGGAGGCCACCAAGGGCCAGACACGCCCCGGGGAAACGCTCAGATGTCGTCGCTGAACGCGTCGTGCGCCGCTTCGCTCAGCATCTGGTCCATGGCGTGCGACGGCTCGTCGGGAGTCGGCGCGCCCACCCGCCGGGCCGGCACGCCCGCAACGGTGGTGTGCGGCGCGACCGACTCCAGCACCACCGAGCCGGCGGCGATGCGGGCCTTCTCGCCGACCTCGATATTGCCCAGGATCTTCGCCCCGGCGCCGATCAGCGCGCCGCGACGGATCTTCGGATGGCGGTCGCCGGCTTCCTTGCCGGTGCCGCCCAGGGTCACGTCCTGCAGCATCGACACATCGTCCTCGATCACCGCGGTCTCGCCGACCACCAGGCCGGTGGCGTGATCGAGGAACAGTCCCCGCCCCAGGCGCGCCGCCGGATGGATGTCGGTCTGGAACACCTCGGAGGCGCGGCTCTGCAGGTAGAGCGCGAAATCGCGGTTGCCGTTGTGCCAGAGCCAGTGCATCAGCCGGTGCGCCTGGATGGCATGGAATCCCTTGAAATACAGGAACGGCTCGATGAACCGATCGCAGGCCGGGTCGCGCTCGTAGACGGCGGTGATGTCGGCGCGCAGCGCGGCCGAGAGATCGGGCTCCGCTTCCAGCGCCTGCTGGAAAGCGCGGATGATCAGCGGCAGCGAAATCACGTCGTTCTTCAACCGCGTGCCGACACGATGGAACACCGCGGATTCGAAGCTGGGCTGGTTGATGATGGAATCGAGGAACAGCGGCGCCAGCATGGGCGCGCGATCGTAGGCTTCCTCCGCCTCGCGGCGCAGCCGCGACCACAAAGCGTCGGTGGGCTCTCCCACCTCGCCATGCGACACCACGGTCAGACGATTCGGCGTCAGCGGCGGCATTCCATGACCCCTCGCACCCCCTGCCCGCGCGGCGGTGCGGGCATCGATATCGGCTCGCCTGCGCCCGCGCAAGGCGAAGCGTGACCGTATCACAAAGTTGCGGCCTGGGCCGAGCGTGCCCGGTCCGCGCGTGGCGTCGCGTGAGCAGTTGCGAAGTGCGTCGCCAGCCGTTCCAGCGCCCCGTCCAGCACCTCCGGGCGCTTGCAGAAAGCGAAGCGGGCGTAGTGATCCGGCGGGGCCTCGCCCTCGTAGAACGCCGTGACCGGGATGGCGGCCACCCGGGCATGCTCGGTGATATGGCGGCAGAACGCCATGTCGTCGCCCGAAAAGCCCAATGGGGAAAAGTCGGCGGTGACGAAGTAGCAGCCCTGCACCGGCATCACCCCGAAGCCGATGCGCCGCAGGCCCTCGGCCAGCCGGTCGCGCCGGGCGGCCATGCCCGCCGCCAGCTCCTGGAAGTAGCTGTCATCCTTGGCCAGCCCGAACGCCACCGCGCGTTGCAGGTTGGGGGGCGTAGCGAAAATGATGTTCTGGTGCGCCCGCGCCGCCAACGTCGCCAGCGCCGGACAAGCCGTGATGTAGCCGACCTTCCAGCCGGTCAGGGAAAACGTCTTGCCGGCGCTGCCGATGCGCAGGCAGCGTTCGCGCATGCCGGGCAGCGTCATCAGCGGAATATGCTGCCAGCCGTCGAAGGTGATGTGTTCGTACACCTCGTCGCACACCGCGTAGGCGTCGTGGCGAACCAGCAGGTCGGCGATGCAGGCGAGTTCGGCCGTGGTGAACACTTTCCCGGTCGGGTTCATCGGCGTGTTGAACAGGATCGCCTTGGTCTTCGGCCCGAACGCGGCGGCCAGTTCCGCATGCGGCAATTCCCATTTCGGCGGCTGCAGGCGCACCAGTTTCGGTACCGCCCCGAGCATCCGCAACACCGGCAGGTAGGTGTCGTACAGCGGTTCGAACAGCACCACCTCGTCGCCCCGGTCGATGAGCGCCATCAGGCTGGCGGCCAGCGCCTCGGTGGCCCCGGACGTCACCACCACCTCGGTATCCGGATTGACCTGCAGGCCGTAGAAGCGGGCATTGGTGGCGGCGACGGCCCGGCGCAGTTCCGGCACCCCGGTCATCGGGGCATACTGGTTGCGCCCGTCCAGCAGCGCGTCCGCGGCGGCGCGCAGCACGTCGGCGGGGCCCTCCGTGTCCGGGAAGCCCTGGCCGAGGTTGATCGCATCGTACCGGGCGGCGAGCACCGACATGGTGGTGAAGATGTTGGTTCCGGTGGCGGACAGCAATGCGTTCAGCGGCTTCATCGCAGGCGGACCTCCGCGGCCATTCTCAACATCCAGCAAAAAGCCTTCAAATTGAAAAAAGAAGCGAAAACTTCCCTCCGTGCATCGGTTGGGCAACCCCGCACCACCACGGATTGCGGAGGGAGCGCTCCGGGAGCCGCGGGCACCATATACGGTAGGTCGCAGTGCTTCCGCACCAGCACAGTTGTTGAAAGTTTTATGAACATCAACCACGTTTCAGTCACGCCAGTCATGTCATTTTGCCAGCCGCCGAGCGCACCGACGCAGGTTCCATCTGTTATGTGGTACGACAGTGATGAAAGGTACAAACAGCTTTCGGGCGCCCTGCCCCGCCGCCAGCGATCGTGATGCGACAGACCTGTCCGGGTTCACTCCCCGGAGCGCCGACCTTCACATCCCGGCAAACAGGGAGGTGCTGAGGTAGCGTTCGGCGAAGCTGGGGGCGATGGCGACGATCAGCTTGCCGGCATTGCCGGGATCGCCGGCCAGGCCGTGCGCGGCGTGCAGCGCGGCCCCGGAGGAGATGCCGATCGGCAGACCCTCCGTACGGGCGGCACGGCGGGCGGCGGCAATGGCCTCGCGCTCGGAAACCCGCACCACCTCGTCCATCAGGTCCAGCTCGAGCACCGCCGGGCAAAACCCCGGCCCGATGCCCTGCAAACGGTGCGGCCCGGCCTCGTCGCCCGACAGCACCGCGCTCTCGGCCGGCTCGACCAGCACGATGCGCAGCCCGGGGCGGCGCGGCTTCAGCGCCCGGGCAATGCCGGTCAGCGTGCCGCCGGTGCCGGCGCCCGCCACCACGATGTCGACCCGGCCGCCGGTATCGATCCAGATCTCCTCGGCGGTGGTGGCGGCGTGGATTTCCGGGTTCACCGGGTTGTCGAACTGGCGCGGCATCCAGGCTCCCGGCGTGGCGGCGAGGATCGCTTCGGCGCGCGCGATGGCCCCCTCCATGCCTTGCCGGGCCGGCGTGAGCAGCACCTCGGCTCCCAGCAGGTGCAGCAGCTTGCGCCGCTCGACGGAGGCGCCCTCGGGCATGGTGACGATCAGCCGGTAGCCTTTGGCGGCGGCGACGAAGGCGAGCGCGATGCCGGTGTTGCCGGAGGTCGGCTCGACCAGCACCGACCGCTCGGGGGCGATCAGTCCCTCGGCCTCGGCGCGCTCCACCATGGCCAGGCCAATGCGGTCCTTGACCGAGCCGAGCGGGTTGAAGAATTCGAGCTTCAGCGCGACCTCGGCGACCAGCTTGTCCTGCGGGCGATGCGCGGGATGCCGACCAGCGGCGTGGCGCCGATGGTCTCCAGGATGCTGCGATGCATGCGCCCGCGTGCGGGGGCGACTGCTGGCGCCGGCGTGGCCGCGGCGCGGGAAACGCTGGGGGACATGGCACGCCTTTAACACAACACCCCTGTATCACGAAGAGCGAACGTGATTTTATGCAGCGGCTGCAAGGGGAGCGGGGCCAAATGCTGATCCGGCGGGAACGGGCGATGCTGGCGGTGACGGTGATGCTGGATGTCGCCTTCCATGGCGGGCGGACGGCCACGGTGAGTGCCGCCGAAATCGCCGACCGGCTGGGCCTGGCGCGCCGCGGCATGGAGCCGCTGCTGCAGGCGCTGTCGCGGGCGGGGCTGCTGGAGAGCATGCGGGGGCCGCGCGGCGGCTATCGGCTCGGCCGCCCGCGGCGCGACATCAGGCTGTCGGACGTGGTGGCCGTGGCGGTGAGCGGGGGTGACGGCGAGGCC
>CAIMEK010000123.1 GCA_903839965.1 uncultured Acetobacteraceae bacterium
AACGGTCTGCCCAGGCGGCGCGAACGGATGCAGGTCGGCGAAGCCGGGCCACGTTACCGGGATCATTTCCGCCGTCGCGTTCAGCTTCATGGTGCACGAGCCGAGCGGGATCATGCTGCGGTTCAGCGCCACGTCCTTGTCCTCGAGGCGCTTGAGGTAGCGCAGCATCGCGTGCTCGGCGTGATGCGAATTGAACACGGCCTGCCCGAGCAGGCGCGCGCGGCGCGCCAGCGCGGCGGGCGGCGGCGGGGCGGGCTCGTCGAGGTCCGCGCCCAGCACGGCCGCCAGGCGCGCCAGTTCGTCGCGGGTGACGGTTTCGTCCAGCGCGATGGCGATGCCGGTGGCATCGATGCGGCGCAGGTTGAAGCCGGCCGTCAGCGCCGCCGCCATCAGCGCGTCGGCGCGTCCGCCAGTGCCGACGGGGCCGGTCTCGATGGCGATGGTGTCGAAGAAGCTGTCGTGGCGCAGCCCGAACCCGGCGCGGATGGCGCAGTTGGCGAGCAGGCGGGCCTGCAGGTGCACCCGCCGGGCAATCCGGCGCAGCCCCTCGGGTCCGTGCCACACCGCGTACATGCCGGCCATCACGGCCAGCAGCACCTGGGCGGTGCAGATATTGGAGGTGGCCTTCTCGCGGCGGATATGCTGCTCGCGGGTCTGCAGGGCGAGCCGCATGGCCGGCGCGCCGGCGGCGTCCTGGCTGACGCCCACCAGCCGGCCCGGCATGTGCCGCTTGTAGGCGTCGCGGGTCGCCATGTAGCCGGCATGCGGGCCGCCGAAGCCCATCGGCACGCCGAAGCGCTGCATCGAGCCGACCACGATGTCCGCGCCCATCTCGCCCGGCGGGGCGAGCAGCACCATCGCCAGCGGGTCGGCGGCGACGATCGCCAAGGCGGCCACCGCGTGCGCCGCCTCGATTTCCGCCGTCAGGTCGCGCACCGCCCCGGTGCTGCCCGGATATTGCAGCACCACGGCGAACGGCGCGGCGGCGCGGATAGCCTCGGCATCGCCGGGGGCGACGTCGACCAGCTTGATGCCGAGCGGCCTGGCCCGCGTGGCCAGCACCGCGCGGCTCTGCGGATGGATGTCGGCGGCGACCGCGAGCACGTCGCTCCTGGCGCGGGCGACCGCATGCGCCATCGACATCGCCTCGGCGGCCGCGGTGCCCTCGTCGAGCAACGAGGCGTTGGCGATCTCCATGCCGGTCAGTTCGGTGACCAGGGTCTGGAAGTTCAGCAGCGCTTCCAGCCGGCCCTGGGCGATCTCGGCCTGATACGGGGTGTAGGCGGTGTACCAGCCCGGGTTCTCCAGCACGTTGCGCAGGATCACCGGCGGCGTGTGGGTGCCGTGGTAGCCGAGCCCGATCAGCGACTTGCGCAGCACGTTCTGCGCCGCCAGCGCGCGCAATTCGGCCAGCGTGCCAGCCTCGTCGATGGCCGGCGGCAGCGCCATCGGCTGCTGGGTGCGGATGCCGGCGGGCAGGGTGCGCGCCGCCATCTCGTCCAGCGTGGCGCAGCCGAGCAGGCGCAGCATGGCGGCAATTTCGCTCTCGCTCGGGGCGACATGGCGGGAGACGAAGGCGTCGGCTGCCTCCAGCCCATCCAGCTCGGCCAGCCCAGCCATCATTCGCTCTCCAGAAATGCCTCGTAGGCGGCGGCATCCATCAGGTCGGCGAATCCCGCCGGATCGCTCGGCTGCAGGCGGAAGAACCAGGCGCCCCCGGCGGCCTCGCGGTTGACCAGGGCGGGATCGTCGACCACCGCCTGGTTGGTCTCGATGACGCGCCCGGCAATCGGGCAATAGACGTCGGAGGCGGCCTTCACGCTCTCCACCACCGCGCACGCCTCGCCGGGCACCAGCTCGCGGCCGGGCTCGGGCAGTTCGACGAACACGATGTCGCCCAGCGCCTCCTGGGCATGGTCGGTGATGCCGACCGTGGCGATGCCGCCGTCGAGGCGGACCCATTCGTGATCTTTGGTGAAGCGGGTCTCGGACATCGGGAAAATTCCTTCAGCGCACATAGCGGTGGGGGAAGAACGGCATCGGCACGACGCGGGCGGGCAGCGCGCGGCCGCGCACCTGCAGGCGCAGCGCGGTGCCCGTGTCGATGAGGTCGCGGCGGACATAGCCCATGGCGACAGGGGCATTCAGCGAGGGGCCGAACCCGCCGGAGGTGATGCTGCCGGCCGCGGAGCCATCGTCGGCGACGATGTTGGTGCCGGCGCGGGCGGGGGCGCGGCCGTCGGGGCGGATGCCGACCCGCACCCGCGCGCAGCCGTGCTGCACCTGGTCGCGGATGGCGATGCCGCCGGGAAAGCTCCAGTCGAGCCGCCGGCGCTTGCCGATAACCCAGGCGATGTCCGCCTCCACCGGCGTGGTGAGCTCGTCGAGGTCGTTGCCATAGAGGCAGAGCCCGGCCTCCAGCCGCAGGCTGTCGCGCGCGCCCAGGCCGGCGGGCTTCACCTCGGGCTGCTCGAGCAGCAGGCGGGCCAGGCGCTCGACCTGCTCTGCGGGCACCGAGATCTCGAAGCCGTCCTCGCCGGTGTAGCCGGAGCGCGACACCAGGCAGTCGATGCCGCCGATCACGGCCGGGGCGAAGCCCATGAACGGCAGCGCGGCGGCCACCGGGCCGAGTCGCGCCATCACCGCGGCGGCGCCGGGCCCCTGCAGGGCCAGCAGCGCGCGGTCCTCGTGGCGCTCAAGGGTGACGCCGGCGGGCAGCGCCGCCTCGATATGCGGCAGGTCGATGGCGCTCCGGCTGGCGTTCACCACCAGGAACAGGCGGTCCGGCGCCAGCCGCGACACCATCAGGTCGTCGATCACGCCGCCGGCCTCGTTGGTCAGCACGGTGTAGCGCTGCCGGTTGGCCTTCAGGCCCTGGATGTCGCCCGGCACCAACGCTTCCAGCGCGGTGGCGCCGGCGCTGCCGTGCAGGCTGGCCTGGCCCATGTGCGACACGTCGAACAGGGCGGCGCAGCCATCGGCGCGGCAGTGCAGGTGCTCGGCCATTACGCCGGCGGGGTACTGCACCGGCATCGACCAGCCGGCGAACGGCACCATGCGGGCCCCGAGCGCCTTGTGCAGCAGGTTGAGGGGGGTGTTTTTCGGCGGGGCTGGTTCCGCCGTCTCGGGGCCGATCTCGATTGGCACGGAAGTTCTCCGCCTCTTGGGTCGTCCCCCGGCCCGATGCCGGAAGAATGGGTCTCAGTCGGACGTTCGACCTGACCCTTCGACCCCCCTCTGTCGCGGAACCTGAGAGATTCGGAAGGGGGCGGGCCCTGTCCTTACTCCTTCGGTGCGATCGGGCCTGGGCACGACCGGCTTTCCAGAGATCCGTTCTCCCTCGCGGTCCTGTTTGCCTGAGCGTTTCCGGGGGCCGGTTGCGCCTTCGGCGACCCTGCGCCCGCACCGGATGGCGCGGCCAGGATGCTCTCCCGCGAGGGATAGTCGAACCCGATCACCATGCCGGATCGCGCCGGCGAGTTCAAGGGCGCAGCGGCGGCGTCAGGGCGTGGTCTGGCCGCGGTTGTAGGCGAGTTCCTCCGGCGTGAGCTGGAAACTGACCCAGATCTGGTAGGCCGCCGCCGACTTGTCGCGGCTGACCGGGAAGTCCAGGGTCACCGGATCGCTGCGGCCGGTGATGCGATCGGCATTGGCGGGGAACTCGGCGCGCAACCCGTAGCCCTGGCGGTCGAGCACCCGGTCACCCTCGGTGACGGCGATGAAATAGGGCACGTCGATGGCCCGTCCGCGCATGGCTGGGCCGCGGCCAAGCGACATCATCACACTCAGCGTCGCCTGCACCTTGGTGTTGGAGCGGTCGAGATACTTGCAGGAGGCCGGCACCGCGGTCAGGTGGGCGTCCAGCACCAGGTCGATGATGTCGCGGCCGCTGCCAGCGAAACGGGTGAGGTCGCCGCCGTCGCGCAGCAGGGCAAGCTGGGGGCAGACCGGGGCGAACCCGTCCGAGCTGCCGCACGCGGCGAGCGATCCCGCCACCGCGGCCAGCAAGGTCAAATTGCGCAACGCCAGGCTTGCACCGCGGGCGCGCGCCCACACTCTCTGGGGCACGCGTTTCCGGGTGCCCGGCGACGGCGGGCTGACAGGGTCAGGAGAGGGCATCCGCAACTCCGGGATAAGGGGCAGCCATTTGTTCGACCAACCGATCGCGACCATAGTGGGACGACCCAGCGCCACGGACAACATGCCCGCCGCCAGCGCCGAGAAACCCCCGCTTCGCATCCTGCTGGCCGCCCCGCGGGGCTTCTGCGCGGGGGTGGACCGGGCGATCCGCGTCGTCGAGGAGGCACTGCGCCGCTATGGCAGGCCTGTCTACGTCCGTCATGAGATCGTGCACAACCGTACGGTGGTGGAACAGCTCGAGGCGCAGGGGGCGGTGTTCGTCGACGAGCTCGCCGCCGTGCCGGACGGAGGCCATGTGGTGTTCTCCGCGCATGGCGTGCCGAAATCGGTGCCCGAGGAGGCGCGCCGGCGCTCGCTGGCCTCTATCGACGCCACCTGTCCGCTGGTTTCCAAGGTGCACCGCGAGGCCGAGCGGCATTTCCTGGCCGGCCGCCACGTGCTGATGATCGGCCACGCCGGCCACCCCGAGGTGGAGGGCACCATGGGGCAACTGCCGCCCGGCGCGATGACGCTGGTGCAGGACGCCGAGGAGGCCAGCGCCGTCCGCCCGCCGCCCGGCGAGCTGGCCTTCATCACCCAGACCACGCTGTCGGTGGACGACACCGCGGAGATCGTGGCGCTGCTGCGCGCGCGCTTCCCCGCCATCAGCGGGCCGAAGCACGAGGACATCTGCTACGCCACCACCAACCGCCAGACGGCGGTGAAGGCGATCGCCGTGGGCGCCGACCTGGTGCTGGTGATCGGCAGCCCGAACTCGTCGAACTCGCAGCGGCTGCGCGAGGTCGCCGAGCGGTCCGGCGCCGGCCGGGCGCTGCTGCTGCCGCGTCCGGAACTGCTCGACTGGTCGGCGCTCGACGGGGTGGGAGTGCTGGGCATCAGCGCCGGCGCCTCGGCCCCGGAGGAACTGGTGGTGGAGTTGCTGCGCCTGCTCGGGGACCGCTATGCGCTGGCGGTGGAGGAGCGGCGCGTGGTGCACGAGGACGTGGTGTTCCGGTTGCCTGTGCCGCTGGGGTGAGCTAGGCCCCGGGGGTTCACTTCGCGGACCCGCCCAGCCATGGCCGTCTACACCGAGGTCTCCGACGAGGATCTCATCGGCTTCCTGACCCATTACGCCATCGGCGACCTGGTGTCCTACCGCGGCATCGCGGAGGGCGTGGAGAACACCAACTACTCGCTGCGCACCACCGTCGCGGAATATATCCTGACGCTGTACGAGAAGCGGGTGGACCCGGCCGACCTGCCCTGGTTCCTCGGCCTGATGCAGCATTTGGCGGACCACGGCATCAACTGCCCGCGGCCGGTGCCCGGGCGCGACGGCGCGGCGCTGCGCCGGCTGTGCGGGCGGCATGCCGCCATCACCACCTTCCTGCCCGGCGTATGGCCGCGGCGCGCGCGGCCGGAGCATTGCGGCCCGGTGGGGGCGTCACTGGCCGCGCTGCACCTGGCCGGGGCCGGCTACGTGCCGACGCGCCCGAACGCGCTGGGGCCGGCGGGTTGGGCGCCACTGCTGGAGCGCAGCCTGCCCGGCGCGGACGGCGTGCGGGCCGGGTTGGCCGCGGACCTGCAGGCGGCGCTGGCGCGCATCCTGGCGAACTGGCCGCACGGGCTGCCGGTCGGGCACATCCATGCCGACCTGTTCCAGGACAACGTGTTCTTCCTGGACGGCTCGCTGACCGGGCTGATCGACTTCTATTTCGCCGCCACCGACACGCTGGCCTACGACCTGGCGATCTGCCTGAACGCCTGGTGCTTCGAGCCGGACGTGTCGTTCAACGTGACCAAGGCGCGCTCGATGTGCCGGGCCTACGCCGCGATCCGCCCGCTTTCGGCCGCCGAGCGCGCGGCGCTGCCGGTGCTGTGCCAGGGGGCGGCGATCCGCTTCGCGCTGACCCGGCTGTACGACTGGATCAACACGCCCGCCGGCGCCCTGGTGACGCGCAAGGACCCGATGGAATACGTCCGCCGCCTGCGCTTCCATCTGGCGGCCGAGGACGAGCACGCCTATGGGCTCTGAGACCGCGGCCGACGCGGCGGCAGTCGAGGTCGATATCTGGACCGATGGCGGCTGCAAGCCGAATCCGGGTCCGGGCGGCTGGGCGGCGCTGCTGGTGTTTCGCGGCCGCGAGCGGGAACTGTCCGGCGCCGAGCCGCTCACCACCAACAACCGCATGGAACTCACCGCGGCGGCGGCGGCGCTGGAGGCGCTGACCCGGCCGTGCCGGGTGGCGCTGCACACCGACAGCAAATACGTCCGCGACGGCATCACCCGCTGGCACACCGGCTGGGTGCGCCGCAACTGGCGCAATGCCGCCGGCGACCCGGTGGCCAACATGGATTTGTGGCAGCGGCTGCTGACGGCGGAGCAGCCGCACGCGGTGGACTGGCGCTGGGTGCGCGGCCATTCGGGCGACGTGATGAACGAACGCGTGGACAAGCTGGCGACGGCGGCGCGCGAGGGTTTGGGCGCCGCTCCTGGTGAAGTCGCTCGATCCGCCTGAGGCAACGAAGCCAGATGACGTGGGGCCCCGACCTCCGCTAGCCTCGGCCGGCGACAACAATAACAGGGGGTCCCACCAATGACGCTGCGTCCGTTCGCCATTCCGCTCGCCCTGGCCGCCACGCTGGCGGCGAACACGGCCTTCGCCGACGTGATCGACGGCGCCTGGTGCCACGACAAGCATGGCCGCATGGTCATTGCCGGCCCATCCATCGTCACTCCCGCGGGCAGCCGCACCCAGGGCGACTACACCCGCCACAGCTTTTCCTACGTGGTGCCCTCCGGCGATCCCGGGGCCGGAGGGACAATTCAGATGATGCTGCTGAACGAGGAGACGGTGCGGGTGCATGACGGCGGCGGCGAGGAAACCTGGCACCGCTGCGGCCCGTCGATCAGCTAGGCGCCGCCGCCGATCGGCATGGCAAGGCACGCTTTCGCCCTTCCACCCGTGCAGGCACCGCGGGCGGGCGGGGGGTCTGGACGCGACCGGCGTCCGGACGCAGACTTGCTGCATGGACAAGGGCATCGGTATCGCCGGCATCGCCGGCCGCATGGGGCGCCTGCTGGCCGAGGAAGTGCTGGCCGCGGGAGCGAAACTGGTCGGCGGCATCGACCGCCCGGGCGTCGACGCGCAGGGCGCCACGCTGTTTGCCGACATCGCCGCCCTGGCGGCGGCCGCGGACGTGGTGCTGGAATTCGCCCACGCCTCCGCGGTTGCCGCGCATGCGCCGGCGATGGCGGCGGCCGGCACCGCCTGGGTGCTGGGCACCACCGGGCTGTCGGCGGCCGACGAGGCGGCGGTGGCCAGGGCGGCGGAGCGCATCGCGGTGGTCTACGCCCCGAACTTCTCCGCCGGGGTCACCCTGGTGCTGGCACTCGCCGAGCGCATGGCAGCCGCGCTGCCGGCGGAACAATACGACGCCGAGATCGTCGAGATGCACCACCGCCAGAAGGTGGACGCACCGTCCGGCACCGCCATCGGGCTGGGCCGGGCGGTGGCCAAGGGGCGGGGGGTCGAGCTGGAGGCGGTGAAGCAGAGCGGGCGCGACGGCCATACCGGGGCACGCCGCACCGGCGCCATCGGCTTCGCGACCCTGCGCGGCGGCCAGGTGGTCGGCGAGCACACGCTGCTGTTCGCCGCGGCGGCGGAACATATCGCCATCACCCACCGCGCCTTCGACCGCCGGGCCTTCGCCGCCGGCGCGGTGCGCGCGGCGCTGTGGACGCGCGGCCGGCCGCCGGGGCTGTATTCCATGATGGACGTGCTCGGAATCAGTCAGGCCCGATAGCGCCAGGGGCGTCGCGGGATCGCCACACCAGGGCGACCATGGGGGAGGCCGGAACGTCCCGGACTTGACCCCCCGACCCCTTTCGTTCACACCCCGCCCGGCAAATCCTCCTGCATTCACGGGAATATCCATGCGCGACAAGGGCGAATTTCTATTCACTTCCGAGTCGGTCTCGGAAGGTCATCCCGACAAGGTCGCCGATCGGCTCAGCGACACCGTTCTGGATGCATTTCTCACCGCGGACCCCTATTCGCGCGTGGCCTGTGAAACGCTGGTGACCACCAACCGGGTGATCCTGGCCGGCGAAACCCGTGGGCCGGGCACGGTGACGGCGGAATACCTGGCGCATCTCGCCCGGCTGGCGATCAAGGAAATCGGCTACGAGCAGGCCGGATTCCACTGGCGGACCGCCGATGTCGCGGTGCACCTGCACGCGCAGTCGGCCGACATCGCGCTGGGCGTCGACTCGTCCGGCAACAAGGACGAGGGCGCCGGCGACCAGGGCA
>CAIMEK010000124.1 GCA_903839965.1 uncultured Acetobacteraceae bacterium
CGAGGCGGTGGACGCGCTGGTCACCGACCTGTCGATGCCGGGCGTGGACGGGCTGGCGGTCATTCGCGGCGCCCAGGAACACCATCCCGGGCTGCCGGCGGTGCTGCTGACCGGCTATGCCGGCGACGGCGCGGCGCTTGCCGTGGGCGGGGCGATCAGCGGTTCGTTCTCGCTGCTGCGCAAGCCGATCCGGTTGCACGAACTCACCGACCGGCTGCAATCGCTGCTGGCCACGCGGAAGCATGCCGGGCCGTCCCTGCAAGGGCCACGCCGGATCGACGGGCGGGGGTAGCAAACCTTCGTTGTCAGGCAGCTCTTCTGGGAACGCCGCTGCGTTCCGGATACAGCTTGGCGCACCGCGCGCGCAGCGTGACCCGCGTCCGCTCCCAGGTGGAGCGGACGTCGCTGAGTACCGGACCCACACGCTCGGCGTCTTCGGCCAGGGCCGCGTCCTGCAGCATCAACAGTCCGTCCGCCAGGCTGATTGCGCCGAGCGTGCCGGCGATGCCCGCGAGGCCGCGCGCAAGCATCCCGAGATCTTCCCATTTGGCTTCGCCAACGAGGCGGTCCATCTCCGAAATATGGACGGCCGTGTCCGCCAGGAAGGCGTTGACACATTTCCCTGCCCGTTCGGCCCCGACCTCGGCGGAGAGAACGAGGAGGTACTCGTCTTCCACGTCGATGGACGCATCCGGCGCCAGCTCGGTTTCGTCGGCCGCGGCAGGGTGGTCGGAGGCGTGCACGAAGGCGATGGCCTCGCGCAGGCGGAGCGGAAGCACCGCGAAGTCGATAGGCTTGTGCAGAACCGCATTCATGCCGGCATCGAGGCAACGCTTGCGCACGGCGGCGCCGGTGTGCGCCGTCAGGCCGATGATGGGAATCCACCGCTGCTCCCCCTCCCCGGCGCGGATGCGGCGGGTTGCCTCCACGCCATCGAGTTCGGGCATCTGCACATCCATCAGGATCGCATCGAACCCGCCGCGCTGGGCCGCTTCCACCGCCTCCCGGCCGTTGCTGGCGGAGTAGGTCGAAAAGCCGGCACGGGTGAGCTGGTCCAGAAAGAGCGCCTGGTTGATCCGGTTGTCCTCGACGACAAGGATGCGGGCACGCGGCGCAGCGGGAGCACCGGGATCGACCTCCTGGAGGATGGAACGGTCGCCGAAAAAGTCGGCCACGACGTGGTCCAGGTCGCGGGCCTCGACGGGGTGAGGCACCACGGCGTCGGCACGCCCTTGCGCCATTGCCGCCAGCGCTCCATTGGCGACCAGCACCATGTGCATGCGCTGGTGCGGATGACTCGCCTGCAGGCGCGCCATCAACGCCTCCGCCGACATGCCGAACAGCGCCGCGTCGAGCACCATCAGGTCGAGCGTTCCATGCTGGAAAACGATCCGTTCCGCGAGCCCCAGTGCCATGAAGCCATCCGCGGCGGTCTCGACCACGAAGCCGATGCCGGCAAGGTGCGAGGCGACCCGGCGCCGCATTCCCTCGGAAAGTCCGACGACGAGGGCGGAACGCCCGGCCAGCGGACCGCCGCTGGCGGTCGATGCCCGGGCGGGGTCCACGGGGATTTCGAAGGTGAAGGTGCTGCCCGCATCGAGCGAACTTTCGACCGCCAGCCTGCCGCCCAGCCGGGCGGCGATTTCACGGCAAAGCGCCAGCCCCAGTCCCAACCCTTCCTGGCCGCGCGAAACCTCGTCGCGGCCACGGCGGAACTGCTCGAATATGACCTCCCGCTCATCCTCGGCGATACCCGGGCCGGTATCGGTGACCGAGAGGCGCAGCAGGTGACGGCCCGCTTCGCGTTCCGCCGCCGCCCTGATTTCGACCGAACCACGGACCGTATATTTCACCGCGTTGCCGCACAGATTGAACAGCACCTGGCGCAGCCTGGTGGGATCCGTGATCCATGTGCCGAACACGCTCTCTTCGACGACCACGCGCAACTCCAGTCCCTTGTCCTCCGCCTGCGGACGCAACACCTCGCCCGCCTCCTCGACAAGGCTGGCCACATCGACAACCTCGGGGTTGATCTCGCCGCCATCCACCCGGGCCGCGGCGATCTCCAGCATGCCGTTCAGCATCGCCAGCAGGGCCTGGCAACTCGCCCTGATGCGCTTCAGCCATTTGCGTTGCGCCTCGTCGAGATCGCCGTCGAGCAGCAGCGCGCATATGCCAAGGATGGAGTTCATCGGGGTGCGAACGTCGTGGCCGATGGCCGCGAGCACGCGGTCGCGTTCGGAGGCCATTTCCTCGAGCTTGCGCTGCACCTGCTCGTTCGCGCTCTGTGCCGGCGGGAGCGCTCCGACGGCGGACAGTTCCGCGCGCTCGGCCCGGTTGCCCCTTCGCCGGCCCATCGCGGCGGCCGCCCCCGCCAGGAGGGCGAGCACGCCCAGCGCGCCGGCGATGCCGAACACGCCATCGGCGCGCTGTTGCGTCTCCGCCGAGCGCAGCGCCAGCACCGCCTGCGGCGGGATGGTGCCGACCCACGCAAGATTGCCGACCCTCGCGGTGGCGACGACAGGCGCGGGCAACGTCCATGCGTCCGGCAGCAGGGCGCGATAAAGCCGCACGAACAGGGGTTGGGTGGCGAGCACCGGCGACACGGCCGCGCCGCTCAGCAGGTCGCAACCGCCGGCGTCGCGCAGGACGTACTCGATCGGATCGGCGGAGCCGGGCGGAGCGACCAGCGTGCGAAGGGCGGCTGCCGCGAGGAAACTGCCGATGTAACCGGCGTCGGGAGCGCCTTCGAGCCGGCGGACCAGCATCCAGCCCTGGCCGTCCGGCGGTTTCGCGCCACATCCCGCCACGCCGGCCTGGCGGGTCGCGGACGACGCGGATTGATACCACCAGACCGTTCCGCCCGGCGGCGCCGCGACCGCGGAGGAGGCGATCTGCTGGCCCCGGCCATTGACCGCCACCACGGCGGAGGCGGGCGCGACCGATGGCTCCGCCCGCAGCAATCGGGCCGTCAACGCAACCGGGTCGCCTTGCAGATCTTGCGCCCGCAGCGCCCCGGTCGCGCGGTCGAATTTTGCCAGCAGGTCCTGCAGGGCCGTCTGTGTCCTGGCCGCTGCCGCTTCGGCCAGGGTGACGGCCTGCGTGCGCGCGGCATCGGATTCCCATTTCAGCCACACAGCCGGAAGGGCGAGCGCGGTTGCGATCACCCCGGCCAGGGCCAGCCCGAACACGGCGGCAGCCAACCTGGAACCTGCTGGACCGTGGGCCATTTTGCCTCCGTCGACGCCCGGCTCCATTCCGCGAGCCTTCATACTCGTTAATACAGGGCAGGAATGGTTAACACTGAGTTACTTCCAGCCCGGGGCCGCGGCCGTGGCGGGTCACGGCAACAGGACTTTCCGCACGCAGTCGAACCAGGCCTGCCCGGCCACTCCCGCGTTCGGAATGCGCAGCGTGGGGAAATCCGTGGATGCCCGGCCCAGCCTGATCGCGCCGCCGTCGAGCAGGAACAATATCCGGCTCGCCTGCACCTCCGTCATCGGCTCCGTGGCCACGATCCGGCGCGGCCCCGCTGGGCGGGCGGCAAGCGTCCATGAGCCGGACGGCCCGGCATAGGCGACCGGCACGGTGGACCCGCCGGGAAGCGGGGTGCCCGGCGCGCCGAAAACCGAGAGCGTCAGCTTCTCGCGCTCGACGGACACCCTGAGCGCGCCGGCCGAACTGGCCGCGATCGCCGTGCAGGCGTCGTCGCTGCTGAAGGTCCATGTGGCGTTAACGGAACGAACGGGCGGGGGCGGCGCGGGAGGAGCGGGCGGCGGAGTCGCGACGGCCGACGGGGGCGCCGGCGGGGGCGCCTTCTCGCACGCGCCGAAAGGCAAAGCGGCGCCGGCGATCAAAAGCAAGCTGCGCATTCCAAAGCGCATCGAAACACTCCGGCAGATGTTCGAAACCGACGCTTATATGCCGTCACGATAGTCGTTTGCCTTGACCCATGTTATCCATTGTCGACCTGGACATGCCCTGGCCGGCGTTTTTCCGGGATCGCCAGGCCCCGGCTCGGTGAAGCCCTCCCTCGTTCGGCGCTGAACGACGATCCGGCCCGCCGTGCGATGCTGGGCGGCGGGCAGCGATATAGTTTTGTTTATCGCGGTAGGGAACCGGGTTACCCCGGTCCCCCCGCACAGATCCGTACAGGCAGCTTTCCCGCATACGGCTCCTACCTTGGGTGCCTGACGGCGAAGCGCTCGCGGGGCCACGGATGGAGGATTCTGGGCTTGGGAAGCCAGTCGGCAGCGAGCTTCTCTATCCTCTGCCATGTCGAGCCGTCCCGTTCGCTGCGCCGCTGGAGCGTGCGTAGCCAAAGGCGGCGAATATGGTAGTGGAAGACCGTGAGGGTGCGACCATTGGTCGGCACCGCATGGTAATTAAAGTAGCCGCTGACGACCGATCTCAGCCATTCCCCCTGAAGGGGGATTGCCTGATGTCGTCGCCGTCGCAGTTCCTCCTGGATTTCCTGGAGTTTCGCCCGCATGCGGTCGCCTCGGGACTTCCTGTGAAGCAGGAAGTTGCCCTTGAGAGACTTGCCGCAGATGAAGGTGAACCCCAGGAAGTTGAAGGTTTCCGGTTTGCCGAGCCCACGCCGTTTGCGTCGGACCGCCGCATGGCGGCCGAACTCGATCAGGCGGGTCTTGTCCGGGTGTAGCGATAGCGAAAACTCCTCAAACCTCGCGCGCATCGCGTCGAGGAACCGACGGGCGTCGTCCTCGTGCTCGAACCCGGCCACCACATCGTCCGCATAGCGCACGATAATCATGTCGCCGGTAGCCTCGCGCCGTCGCCAGCGATCGGCCCACAGGTCGAGGACGTAGTGCAGGTAGATGTTGGCAAAGAGCGGTGAGATTACCGATCCCTGCCCGGTTCCCCTGTCACCGACCGTCACCGTCCCGTCTTCGAGGATGCCCGCCTTCAGCCATTTCTGGGCGAGGCGGATGATGCGCGGGTCGCCGATGCGATGTTCTAGGAAACGGACAAGCCACTGCTGGTCAACCGTGTCGAAGAACGATCGAATATCGGTGTCCAGAATGTAGTTCACCTTCCGGCTGTTGATCCCGACATCCAGGGCATCCAGCGCGTCGTGTGGTCCCCGTCCAGGCCGAAACCCGTAGGAGAACCCGAGGAAGTCTTCCTCGTAGATCGCGTTCAGTACCCTCGCCGTCGCACCCTGGATGATCTTGTCTTCCAGGGCGGCGATCGCCAGCGGCCGCTGCTTCCCGTCCGCCTTCGGTATATACGTCCGGCGGGACGGTTGCGGTCGGTACGCTCCTCGCTGGACTCGATCGTGCAGGGCCGCGAGCCGAGGCTCGAGGTCTGCCTCGTAGTCCCAC
>CAIMEK010000125.1 GCA_903839965.1 uncultured Acetobacteraceae bacterium
AGCGTTATCGTCGGGGACCGTGCATTCTTCGTCCGCGAGACGAGGGACGGGTCGCCGTTGTGGTTTGGAGTCGTCGGAAAACGAAGGCCCGCCAAGGCCGGGGCGTTTACCGGGCTGCCCGGGCAGCAGCCTCAGCGCCATTATGAGCGAATTGATCTAGTTGAATGTATTGAATTGTTTATGCGCAAATCGCCGATAAGAATGCCATCCGTACCGGTTTCGTCACGATGGGTCCCATTTATGGAATCTCTCGAGCCTGGCAGGGTGTCGGATTGGTAACGTCGCGAATCGACCTGGGATGGAATGTGGGGGTGTCCGATCGCTTCCTTCCTGCCCCCGGAGCTTCCTTTGCATGCGCAACTTCCGCCCGGTTGCGGGACGTGGCGGGTTGGGGGCGCAGGCCCCGCGGGTCATGGCCCGGTAGGCAGGAAGCTGCGCACCAGACCGCTGAACAGATCGGCTTCGGGGCAGGCGGCGGCGAAGGCGATGCGGAGCCGCGTGGCGATCTCGGTGCTGCGCGCCGCGATCTTGATCAGGCGCTTCCGCAGAGTGGTGAACTGGGCGGTGGCGAGCGGCTGCGGGCTGGGGATGGCGTCACGGACGGTCAGCAACACCCAGCAGGCGGTGGTGTGCAGCACGCGCCGCACCTGGTTGGCGAGCGGCGAGCGGCAACTGGTGCGGTCGGAGGCAAGTCCGGTCTTGTGCAGCGAGCCGCTTTCGGCACGCAAGCGCGTGCCTGGCGCGGGCTTGATGAGGTTCTCGGATACGGCAACCATCGCAGTGTTGTTCCGATCGCGTCCATCCGGGTACCGACATCGTTGCGCGTGTGGAATTGGCGGGCGGCCGCGTGCAAAACGAAGCGTGGGTCGCGCTCAGCGGGCCATGGGATGGGTCAAAGAAATCGCCCGAGTAGCCGTCAGGATATCGGCACCACAACCGCGGTGATATTGTCGTCCGCTTCTGCCGCCAGTGCTGTCTCGAAAAGCCGGCCGGCTGGATTACCGCCATCATCTTGCAGGGTCAGCAATGTGGCCAGACGCGACCGGCCCAACGTCTTGAATAACCCGTCGCTGCATAACAGCAAGCAAAATGGCCGTCGCGGATCATCAGGGCCACGACCGTAGAGGCGATCAGCGCCCTCAAGTCTAAATTCCCGGGGGGTCGGTGTCTCATCATCATTGGCACGGATATCGCGTGGAGGCAGCGTTTGTTGGCCTTCCGATTAAATCGCGTGCTGCGGGGGGTGAACAGCTTTGCCGACGGCCAGCAGGATCCTTAACCCATGCGCGCGGAAGGGGATTGCCCGTCGCGCGCTTGAGTGGTGACCCAAAGGCGGCTAGAAGTCCGACTTCCTGGCGGTAATGGCGCATATCGGTGCACGGCGCCGCTGTTGGCATGAGGTTTTCTGGGGCATGAGTGTGATCCATTTTAAATCACGGGACGCGGGGTCTGCCGCGTCGGTCACGGCGATTTTCGCTCGCCGTTGACGCCGACGCACCTGCTTGGGGACATGGATGTATTTCTTCACAAATCGCCACAAAAAAATAGTACTGATGATATATATTTCAACATATACTGACGATCAACTGGTATGAACCCGCCACGCGTGACTATTTGTATGCCGGTGTTCAATGGCGGTCATTATTTCCAGGCCGCGCTCGAAAGTGCGCTTGCACAGGACTATCCAAATCTGGAGATTCTTGTCGTCAACGATGGATCGACCGACGCTGGCGAGACCGAGCGCATCGCGTTGGCACAGGGGGATCGGATCCGCTACTTCCACCAGGAAAACCGCGGCGTTGCCGGCGCGATGAATACCGCCGTTGCCCACATGACCGGCGATTACTTCGCCTGGTTGAGCCACGACGACCTGCATCTGCCGCACAAGACCGCCTCCCAGATGGACTACCTCCGCCGGCTTGGCAGACCCGACGCCTGCCTGTTCGCGGATTTCGATCTGATCGGCCCGCAGGATGAGTTCATCGCCTCCGTGCGGCTGCCTGTCGAGCGGATCCACCGCAATCCGCGCCTGCCGCTTTACAACGGCATGATCAACGGTTGCACCCTGCTGATCCCGACCGCCTTTCTGCGCGAATTCGGTCCCTTTGACGAGACGCTTCGCTGCACGCAGGACTACGATCTCTGGAACCGAATCCTGGCCCGGCACGAATTCTTTCACCAACCGGAAGTACTGGTGCGCTATCGCATCCACCCCGGCCAGGGAACCCATTCTGCGGGCGCCGTCAGCGAAGGCGACACGTTGTGGAAGGCCATGCTCGACAGCCGCAGCGAGGTCGAGCGCGCCCAGATGTTCGGCAGCACCCGGCATTATTTCGCCAGCCTTGCCGGCTTCCTTGCGGCGACGCCGTATCAGCAAGCCGCTGCCTACGCGCGCACGCGCGCGGCCGAGGGCTGCGAGGATGTGCTGGTTTCCGTGGTCATGCCGGTTTGCAACCGGGCCGGCTCGGCGCTGCGGGCGGTGCGCAGTGTGCTCGCACAGACGCATCGGCGGGTCGAGGTCGTGCTGGTGGATGACGGGTCGAGCGATTCCATCGCCGGCATCGCGGAACTGGCAGCCGCCGACGGGCGCGTGCGGTTGCTGCGACAGGCCGGTACGGGGCCGGTCGTCGCACGCAACCGGGCACTCCAGGCGGCGCGGGGCGATTATATTGCCTTGCTCGATGCCAACGACCAGTTCCTGCCGCTGAAGATCGAGCGGCAGCTGGGGCAGATGCAGCGCTATGGGGCATTGTTCTCCCACACCAGCCATTACGTCGCCTGCCCGGGCCGAAAGCTGGGCCTGGGGCTCCGGCGCAGCGCGAATTCGAGTACGGATTATCCGGGAATCATCGGCATGTGTCCGATCGGCATGTCCACCGTGATGATGCATCGCTCGCTGGTGGACGAAGGCTTCGCATTTCGCACCGACGTTTGCGGCGGGGAGGATTGGCTGGCCTGGATCGATCTTTCGCTGCGCTATTCGCTTCTGGGTATCGATGAGCCGCTGTCGATCGTCGAATGGGCTCAGGACGGCGCCCTTGATCCGGCCAGGCAGGTTCTCGCGTTGTCTGGCGTGCTGGAGGCCCTGGAGCGGCATCCGATCCACCACCGCAACCCCGTCCAGTTCGAGAAGACTCGCGCCACTCTTTTTGCCATCACCCGCAACTGGCAGGCGGCAGGACGGAATATCGAGGCCATCAGGCCGGAGCAACAGGTGAACGAGGCCTACCCGGAGTTGCCCGCATTTCCCCTCGGGGGCACCGGAGAAGTGCTCGCGCTGCGGGCTCGCATGTCATGAAGATACTTGTGCTGGGCGCGTCCGGGATGTTGGGCAGCGCGGCGTTCCGCCAGCTTTCTGCGACATCGGGGATAACGGCGCTCGCGACCGCGCGCGGCGAGGGGGTGCGCCGGCACTTCGCACCTGCCATGCAGGAGCGCCTCATCACCGGCATCGATGCGCTGGACACCGATGCGCTGGCCACCGTGCTCGCACGGGTGCAGCCCGACGTGGTGGTCAATTGCATTGGCGTCGTCAAGCAACTCGCCACGGCGAAGGACCCGCTGGTGGCGTTGCCGCTGAATGCGCTGCTGCCGCACCGGCTGGCGCGCCTGGCGACGCTGGGTCGGGCGCGGCTCGTGCACATCAGCACGGACTGCGTGTTCAGCGGGAACCTCGGCAACTACACCGAGGCCATGCCGCCCGATGCCGGCGATCTGTATGGCCGTTCGAAGCTGCTGGGCGAAGTGGATTACCCCAACGCCATTACGCTGCGCACCAGCATCATCGGGCGGGAATTGGGGAGCGCGAATGGGCTGGTGGAGTGGTTCCTTGGCTCCGCCGGGCCGGTCCGTGGCTTCACGCGGACGATCTTTTCCGGCCTGCCGACCGACGAGCTGGTTCGCGTGATCGCCAGCCATGTCCTGCCGCATCCGGAGATGTCCGGGGTCTGGCATGTCGGCGCCGAACCGATCGACAAGCACGCTCTGCTGGTGCTGCTGCGGCAGGCCTATGGCCGGACAACCGCAATCGTGCCGGATGCGACGGTCGTGCTCGATCGCTCGCTTGACAGTTCGCGTTTCCGCGCCGCCACTGGCTATGCGCCGCCCGGCTGGCCCGCACTCATCGAGACCATGCGCGCATGCGAGGAACGGCTATGAGCGACGACCTGATCCGCGACAAGACCATTCTGATCACGGGCGGAACCGGATCGTTCGGGCACGCGGTGGCGCGCCGCTTCCTGCGCGGCGCGGTCGGCGAGCTGCGGATATTTTCGCGCGACGAGAAGAAGCAGGAGGATATGCGGCTGGGCTTCAACGACGCGCGGATGAAATTCTACCTCGGCGACGTACGCGAGCGCGGCGGCGTGCTGGATGCCATGCGCGGGGTGGATTTCGTGTTCCACGCCGCGGCGCTCAAGCAGGTGCCGTCGTGCGAGTTCTACCCGATGGAGGCGGTGCGCACCAACGTGCTGGGGGCGGAAAATGTCATGAGCGCGGCCGTCGAATGCGGCGTGGATCGCGTGGTGGCGCTCAGCACCGACAAGGCGGTGTACCCCATCAACGCGATGGGCCTGTCGAAAGCGATGATGGAGAAGCTGACCATCGCCAAGGCACGCAGCGCCGGGCGCACGGTGCTGTGCGCGACGCGCTACGGCAACGTGATGGCCTCGCGCGGCTCGGTGATTCCATTGTTCGTGCGCCAGATCAAGGAAGGGCGCGAGCTGACCGTGACCGATCCGGCGATGACCCGATTCCTGATGTCGCTGGAGGATTCCGTCGATCTTGTGCTGTACGCCTATGCGCATGCCAGCCAGGGCGACATTTTCGTGCAGAAGGCGCCCGCCAGCACGGTGGCCGACCTGGCGGAGGCCGTGCGCACCGTGTTTGCCGCCGACACCCCGATTCGCATCATCGGCACGCGGCACGGCGAGAAACTGTACGAGTCGCTGATCTCGCGGGAGGAGATGGTGCGTGCGGAGGATATCGGCTCGTTCTACCGCGTTCCGGCCGATGGCAGGGACCTGAACTACTCCAAGTACTTCACCCACGGCGAGCCGACGATTTCCACGGCCGAGGACTACACGAGCCACAATACCCGCCGCCTGAACGTGGCGCAGGTGGCGGACCTGTTGCGTTCGCTCGACTACATCCAACGTGAACTGCGCGGCGAACCTTCGCCAGAACCGGAGTGAGGGGTGCCATGCGCAAGGTCCTGACAATTCTAGGCACCAGGCCGGAACTCATCAAAATGAGCCTGGTGATTGCCAGGCTCGACCGGCTGACCCGCCACGTGCTGGTACATACCGGGCAGAACCACGACTACGCGCTGAACCAGGTGTTCTTCGACGATCTCGGCATTCGCCGGCCGGACCATTTTCTCGCCGCCGCCGGGGCGAACGCGGTCGAGACGATCGGGCGGATCCTCATCGCGGCCGATGCGGTGCTCGCCGCCGAGCAACCGGATGCAGTGCTGATCTATGGAGATACCAACTCGGGCCTGGCCGTGATTGCGGCGAAGCGGCGCAAGATCCCGGTGTTCCACATGGAGGCCGGCAACCGCTGCTTCGACCAGCGCGTGCCGGAGGAACTGAACCGCAAGGTCATCGACCATCTCAGCGACATCAACATGGTGCTGACCGAGCACGCGCGGCGCTATCTGCTGGCCGAAGGGTTGCCGGGCCAGCGGATTTTCAAGGTCGGTTCGCACATGGCCGAGGTGCTGGACCAGTTCCGCGGCAAGATCGACGCCTCCGACGCGCAGCAACGGCTGGGGCTTGCGGCAGAGCGCTACTTCCTGGTGAGCGCGCATCGCGAGGAGAATGTCGACGATCCGGAGCGGCTGGCCGGGCTATTGGGCGGCCTGGATGCGCTGGCGCGGCGGTACGGCTGGCCGATCATTGTCTCGACACATCCGCGCACGCGCAACCGCCTGTCCGTGAACGCCGCGGCGGAGGTGTCGCCGCTGATCCGCTTCCTGCCGCCGTTCGGCTTCAGCGACTATGTGAAGCTGCAGCTTGGCGCGTACTGCGTGCTGTCGGACAGTGGCACGATCACCGAGGAGGCGGCGCTGCTCGACCTGCCGGCGGTGACGATGCGCGATGCCATCGAGCGGCCGGAAGGCATGGACGCCGGCACGCTGGTGATGACCGGGTTCGCGCCGGACCGGCTGCTGGACGCGGTGCAATGCGTGCGGGATGGCTTTCCGGGCCGCCGCTTCGCCGGCCGCGTGCCCGACTACGAGGGCGGGTCGGCTTCGGCGAAGGTCGTGCGGATCGTACTTTCACACATCGACCAGATCGATCGGGTCGTGTGGATGAAGCAGCCCGGACCCATGGCGTCCGGGCAGGACAGTGAGGCGATGTCGTGATGGCATTCATGCGGGCTGCGGCCTTGCGCGTGCCGCCGATCAGGCGGCTCTTCGATCATGCCATGCAGCAGGAACGGGAAAACGCGACGCTGATCGCGCAGCAGCTCGTTGAGCGGCAGCGCGCGGCAAGTGAACTGGCGGCGGCGCTGGAGGAGCGGCAGCGTCTGTTGGGTGAACTGGCGGCGGCGGCGGACGAGCGGGATGCCCTGGACTTGCAGCTTTATGTGCTGCGCAGCGACCATCAACGCGCGGTGGCGCGCAACCAGGAGCTTGCCGTCGCGCTGGATGCCGCCGAGGCCCAGGTTGCCGCCGCGGTTCGCGCCACCGAACACGTGCAGCCCAGCTTGACGCCGGGAGACCTTTCCTTGCTGTATGCCAAGCTTGCCGGCCGGATGACACTGCTTTCTTCGGAGATTACCCGGCTGGCACAGCCTTCGGCCGGCGGCGGCACGGGGCGAGCGCTCTACCTCGACCTGCTGGAACGCGCGCTCACCGGCTTGCTTGTTGAAGACACCTCGATCGCGCCCTGGAGCAAGGGATACGATTGCGAGTTGCGCCTGGTGGGACGGGACTGGCCGAGTACCGCACCGACCATGATCGGGCTTGCACGCATGCGGAATCTGCGTGTGCTGACCGAGCGCGTTATCGAGGAAGGCATTGCCGGAGACGTGCTGGAGGCGGGAGTTTGGCGCGGCGGCGCCTGCATTCTGATGCGCGGGATTCTGGCTGCGTATGGCATCGCCGACCGGACGGTCTGGGTGGCCGATTCGTTCGCTGGTCTGCCGGCGGCCGATCCGGCGGCGTATCCGGCCGATGCCGGCGATCGGCACGCCACGGTCGAGGCATTGCGCGTGTCGAGCGAGGAGGTGGAAGCCAATTTCCGGCGCTATGGCCTGCTCGACCAGCAGGTCCGGTTCCTGAAGGGATGGTTTGCGGACACCTTGCCGGTGGCGCCGATCGACCGGCTCGCCATATTGCGGCTGGACGGCGACATGTATGCCTCCACCATCCAGACACTCGATGCGCTTTACGCAAAGGTGTCGCCGGGTGGCTACGTCATTGTCGACGACTACATTCTCGCCGGCTGCCGCCAGGCGGTCGACGACTTCCGTAAGCGCCATGGCATCGCGGATGAACTGGTCGATGTGGACGGCGCCGCGGTCTATTGGTGCAAGTCCTGACGGGGCGAGCCGATGGACCCGGCATCGCCAACTGCAAATTCAGCCTTGTTTGGCCAGGCGTTTCGCGCGCTGAGCGAGGGACGAGGCGCGAACGCGGTCGCAGTGGCCCGTGCCGCTGCTCGCGCCCATCCAAACGAAAACGGTGAATTGCAACTCGCCAATTTGCTCGCGATCGCTGGGCGAACCGGCGAAGCGCGCGCCGCTCTCGCGGACCTGACGTGGCCGGAGCGCCAAGTGGTTCTGGCCGACGTCGCCATGCGGGAGGGCCGGATCGAAGAAGCGGTTGGCTTGATTGAGCAATATCTGGCAACCCATCCGGGCCACGGCTTCCTGCACTATAAATTGGCCAGCCTGCTGCCGCATCTTGGGCGATTCGAAGAGGCCAATCGGCATGCCGCCCGGGGTTCGCTGATCTCCTGCGGGGATCTGCAACAAACCTCGACACGGATCATCCGCTTTCCTACCTCGCTACCGGCGCCGCTGCCGACGCCGCGGTTTCCTCGCCTGGTGCGCTACGAGCCGCTCGCCGAACCGGCGGCTGTCGAGGCGATCTACGTGGTCGGTTGCGACAGCCGCTACTTCCTGCTGTTCGGTGAAGCGCTGGCGAACTCGCTCGCCCAGCGCGCCGGCGTGCCGTTTCTTTTGCACATACACCTGGTCAATCCGGACCCGGCCGCGGAGGCGCTGCTGGAGCGGCTGCGGGCCAAGCCGCCGCTGCCGATCGCCTGCTCGCGCGAGAGCGTTGATCTGTCCGACCTCGGCGATCGGCAGCGGCGCACCTATCTGGCCTGCGCCCGCTTTCTCGTGTTGCCGGAATTGCTGGAAACCTACGCCAGGCCGATGGTGGTCGCCGATGCCGACCAGTTGGTCATGGGCGATCTGGGGGGATTGCTGCACGACCTGCGCGGGCACGACGTGGCGCTGCTGCGCGACGACAGCCATATCGCCAACCTCGCTTCCCTGATTTCCGCTTCCGTCATGGCCTTCAATCCCAGCCCGGGCGGCCGGCGATTCACGCGCACGGTGTGCGATATATTGACCGAGCGCATGACCGATCCCGCAGGATTGAGCTGGCATCTCGACCAGGCGACCCTTGCCGTGGCGCATCTCTGGCACCCGGAAATCAGCACGCTGCGGTTGCCGCCGTCGATCATGGACTCGGTGGTCGACCAAAGGGTCGCGTCGGACGCGCTCGGGGCGAAGGCGCTGTTCTGGTCGATCACGATGTCGCACGAGCATACCGCACGAAAACTGAACACGTCTTTGTTCCGACAATTTCTCGATCCCGAATTCGACGAACCGGCGCCGGGCGCGGAGCGATCGAAGTAAGGAACGGGCCATTCAGCGTCTGCCGCGGGGGGCCGGCACGTTATGCAACGCGACGCCGGGAAAATTGCACGACAGCAGTCCCCGGACTGAAGCAAGCGTGCGCCGCGCCCAGGATCAGCTATCGACCACCGCGCCGTCGGCATGCGGACGCATGCGGATGGGACAGAATTTGGCCGGGAACTTGCGCTCCACCTCGTCCACCAGCTCCAGGCCGATGCCAGGGGCGTCGGGGATGGCGAGGAAGCCGCCCTGCTGGTCGGCGAGGCCGGTGGCCAGGCCTTCGCCGAGCACCGCGGTGGAGCCGTCGAGCTCGGGCGTGCGCGTGGGGTATTCCTGGATGGCGAAGTTGGGAATGCAGGCGGCGATCTGCAGGCAGGCCGCGGTGCTGACGATGGACAGCGGATTGTGCGGCACCACCCAGCAATCGTTGGCCTCCGCCATGCCGGCGATCTTCTTGCTGGCGGTGATGCCGCCGCACAGGCATACGTCCGGCCGCAGATAGGCGACCGCGCGGCGGTTCAGCAGCGTCTGGAACTGATACAGGCTGATGAAGCGCTCGCCGGTGGCGAGCGGGATGTGGATGTGGTCGGCGACCCAGGCCATGGCATCGGGATCGTTCGGACGCAGCGGATCTTCATAGAACATCGGCTTGTACTGCTCGATCGCACGGGCCAGCGCCACGGCCTCGGGCGGCGTGAGGCGGCGGTGGATTTCGATGCAGAGATCGACCTCCGGGCCGACCGCTTCGCGCAACTGCCGCACCGTCTCGGCGGCGTCCTCGATTTTCTGCGAGTGGCTCTTGAAGTAGGGCGTTGTCTCGTCCTCGTCGAGCAGCGGGTTGAGGTGACCGAGCGCGGTGAAGCCCAGGTGCTTCAGACGCACCGCCTCCTCGATGAGCTTCTGCCGCGTGGTACCTTTCACATGGCCGTAGACGCGGGCCTTGTGGCGCATCTTGCCGCCCAGCAGCTCATACACCGGCACGCCGAGCGCCTTGCCCTTGATGTCCCACAGCGCGATGTCGATGGCCGATACCGCGGCGTTGACCGCGGTGCCGGTGAAGTGGTTGGCGCGCAGCATGACGTTCCAATGGTGCTCGATCGGGCGGGGGTCCTTGCCGATGAGGTATTCGGCGAACTTGTCGATGGCAGCCGCGGCGGCCTCCAGCTGGCCCCAGGAGCCGGCCTCGCCGATGCCGGTGATGCCGCTGTCGGTTTCGATGCGCACGATGCAGAAACGGTCGAGCATCAGCGGTTCGATCCTGGCGATCTTCATCTGTGTTCTCCTCAACCGATCCGGTACTCGTTCAGCACGGGCTGGTTGACGTCGGCGCCGATGCCCGGGACATCCGGAGCGGTGACGGTGCCGTCGTCGTTCAGGGCAAGCGTATTGCGGTAGATGCGCGCCCATAGCGGGTCGACGCTGTCGCGGTAGTATTCGAGCATGAGCCCGTTCGGGATGGCGGCGACCAGGTGGATATGGATGTCCTGGCTGCCGTGCGGGGCGATGTCGAGGTCGTGCGCCTGCGCCAGCGCCGCTACCTTCATGAACTCGGTGACCCCGCCGAGCACCTTGGCGTCGGGGTTCAGGATGGCGGCCGCTTCGGCGCGGATGAGGTCGCGGAAACCGTAGCGGGTGTATTCGTTCTCACCCGTCGCGATCGGGATGGAGGTGGCGACGGCGAGGCGATGGTGGCCGTCGTAGTCGTCCGGCGCCACCGGTTCCTCGAACCAGTAGGGGTCGTATTGCTCGATGCGCTTGGCGATCGTAATCGCTTCGTGGGCGCGATAGGCGCAGTTGGCGTCGACCAAGAGCTTGATATCGGGGCCGACGGCCTCGCGCACCGCCTTCACGCGGGCGATGTCCTCGGCGATCGACACGCCGCCGATCTTCATCTTGATGGCGCGGGCGCCCATGCGGAGGTTGTCCTCCATCTCCTGCTGGAGTTCGCGCAGGCCCTTGCCTTCCTCGTAGTAGCCGCCGGCGATATAGGTGGGAACGCGGTCGCGAAAGCCGCCGAGCAGCTTCCACAGCGGCAACCCGGCAACCTTGGCGCGAATGTCCCACAGGCCGATATCGATGGCGGAAATCGCGCGGGTGGTGATGCCGCGGCGGCCGATCAGCTTGGGAACCCACATGCGGGCCCAAAGCTGTTCGACGCGCATCGGGTCCGCGCCGATGAGCAGCGGCGCGAGATATTCGACGGTCGCGCGCTCGATGCCGCCGCCGCTGGCGAGGCCCATGCCGGCGATGCCCTCATCGGTGGCAATTCGCACCAGCGCGTAGTTGACATGCGTATAGGTGTGCTTGCCGTTGGTGATTGGCCGGGCGCGCGGCCAGCGGTATTCTTCCATGGTCACAGATGTGATCTCCACGCTTTCAATCCTCCGACAACAGCACCACGCAATCGGGGTCGATGCGCGGCATGGGTCGCGCGCCTGCTTCCATGCGCACGTGCGCCGGCAACGGTCTGTCTGCCGACGCGGCGATGTGAGCCGGCCATGATGTCGTCCTCCGGTCTTATTTGTGACCACGCGACCTTGCCGGCCTGAGCCTAAGGGCTAAGGCCGCGGGGCAGCAAGCGGGCGGGCTGGGGGAAGGGGCATTCCTTGGGGGAAAATCCGCGGTAGGATGTTCCTCGTGCCTTTGGTCGGCACGGGGGGGCACCCCGCGCGCGGCCCAAGGATGGGGAGGACAGTGGAGATGGCGCTCGAACTTATCACGATGACGACCAAGGACGGTGTCGAACTGGATGGCGGACTGTACGCGCCGCCCGCCGGGATCGCGCCGCGCGATGCCGGGATTCTGATCGTTCACGGACTCACCTGGAATTTCTACCGCGGACCGTCGCGCTGGCTGCCGCCATTGCTGACCGGGGCCGGGTTCACCTGCCTTTCGCTCAACATGCGCGACCACGACCTCAGCGCGCCGAAGGAATTCGAGAATGCGCACCATGACGTGCGCGCCGGCATCGACGCCCTGCTATCGCACGGGGCGGGCGAGGTGGTGCTGCTTGCCCACGGCTACGCCTGCAACAAGATTGTCAGCTATCCCGCGCAATCCGGCGACGGCCGGCCCATGCGCCGCGTGCTTACGACATTGGGTTCGATCAAGTCGTACCGGCCGGATATCTGGGACCAGGTGCTGCAGTCGGCCGCAGAGCTGCGCGGCGACACGCTGGTCGTGCAGGGAGCCGCGGACGCACTGATCGACCCGCGCGCGCGGTCGGACGAACTGGTCGCGGCAGCCGTGCAGGCCAGGGTGGATGTGGTCCTGCTCGACGGGGCCGACCATTACTTCAACGACCGCCATGCCCAGCTCGCCGATTGCGTGCTCGGCTGGCTGCGGGGAAGCGGAGACAGGCCATGAGACTTGCCGGCAAGGTCGCCCTGGTGACAGGCGCCAGCAGTGGCATCGGCGCCGCGATTGCGGCGGAGCTGGGCCGCGAGGGCGCGTGTGTGACGGTGAACTATTTCCGCCATGCCGCCGGTGCCGAGGCCGTGGTGCGGGAAATCGAGGCGGCCGGGCAATCGGCGTTCGGCGTGCGGGCCGATGTCCGGCTGAACGGCGAGGTGCGGCGCATGTTCGAACAGCATCTCGAACGGTTCGGCCGGCTGGACATTCTGGTCAACAATGCCGGCGACATGATCCGGCGAATGCCGACGGCGGAGACGCCGGAGGAAATCTGGCGCGACGCCATCGACCTCAATCTGTCCAGCACGTTCTTCTGCTGCCAGGCTGCGATTGCACCGATGCTGAAGCAGCATTGGGGACGCATCGTCAACATCTCCTCGGTCGGGGCGCGAACCGGGGGCGGCGCAGGGGCGATCCCGTATCATGCGGCCAAGGGCGCGATGTTGACGCTCACCAAGGGACTGGCGAAGGAACTCGCCACCCACGCGATTACGGTGAACACGGTGGCGCCGGGCATTATCGAAACGGAGCTCCACGACCGCCACACCGCGCCCGCGGCGCTGGCCGAATGGATCCGCACGCTGATCCCCATGCAGCGCGCCGGGCAGCCGATCGAAATCGCCAAGGCGGTCGCCTTTCTGGCGTCCGAGGACGCTGCCTACATCACGGGCGTGACGCTCGATGTGAACGGCGGCATGGTGATGTGCTAGCGGCATGCAGGCGGAGTTGGGAATGAACTGGGAGAACGGCGGAATGCGCCTGGAGGCATGTGGCGTGGGCGTGATGCGGATACGCATCGGGACCGGCAAGGCCGAGGGTGTTTTCTATCTTGCCGGGCGGGCGCCGGCGGGCACGAAGGTGAGCGATATTTCGCTGCTGTGCGGGACGCCGGAGGACGTGACGGAGGGCGATGGCATCGCGGTGCGGCTGCCGATCGGGCACGTGCAGCATTTCTACGGTCTGGGGGAAGGCGGGCAGCAGTTCGACCGGATCGGGGCGACGCGGCGCCTGTGGAACAATCAGGGCAATTACGGCCAGGCCGGCGGTGACATCGCCATTCCGCTGTTGCTCAGCAGCGCCGGTTACGCGTTGTTTTTCGACAATGCCAGCGCCGGCGAAATCGTTGCCGGCGCGTCGATCGGGGGGGCCTGGATCGAGGCTCGCTTCGCCACTGGGCCGCTCGATATCTACGTTATCGAAGGCATCGATCCGGCTGAGGTGCTGGACCGGATTGCGGGTCTGCTCGGCCGCGCGCCGATGCCGCCGCGCTGGGCGCTGGGCTTCATGCAGTCCACGCGTCACTTCGACAGCACGGAAGACCTGCTTTCAGTGCCGCGCACGATGCGCGCGAAGCAGTTGCCATGCGATGCGCTCATCTTTCTGTCCACCTACGGCGCGGGCAAGGGCTGGAACCGCGGCGTCGGCCACCTTGACTGGCAGCCCGACCTGCTGCCCGATCCGACGGCGCTATTGTCCGAGCTTCGCGGTATGGGCTTCCGTGCGATCAGCCACGAATACCCGGCGCTGCACGCGGACTCTTCGCTGCATGCCGAGGCAGCGGAAAACGGTTGGCTGCTGGACTGGGGATATGCCGATGAACGCCCTTGCCCGCCCGGGACGGTGGCCTATCGCGAGGGGCAGCGCTGCATCGATTTCAGCAATGCCGCGGCGCGGCGCTGGTGGTGGCGGGCGCATCGTTCGCTGCTGGAGCAGGGTATCGAGGGCTGGTGGCTGGATGGCGGCGAAGGTCCGCCGGCCGACGTGGCGTTGGCGCAGGGCACGGGCCGGGACGTGCATAACCGCTTCGACCTGTTGCGCCAGCAGGCGTTTGCCGAGGGCGAGGCTGCAGACGCAGGGCAACGTCGCACATTCCTGCTGTGCCGTTCCGGAGGCCCCGGCATGCAACGCTTCGGCGCGGCGGCGTGGTCGGGCGACATCGCCTGCAGCTTTCCGGCGCTGGAGATGCAGGTGCCGATTGGGCTCAATCTCGGCCTGTCCGGCGTGCCGTTCTGGGGCACCGATATCGGCGGCTTCTACCAGGTCGAAAAGCCCGACCCGGAACTCTACGTCCGCTGGTTCCAGTTCGGTGCGTTCTGCCCGGTGTTCCGTGCCCATGGGCATAGCTGGCGCGACCACCTGCCGTGGGCGCACGGGCCGGAGGTCGAGGCGATCTGCCGCCGCTTCATCGAACTGCGCTACCAACTGATGCCATACACCTACACGCTGGCCTGGGAAGCGCATCGGCACGGGTTGCCGCTGATGCGTCCGCTGGGGCTCACGCATCCCGCTGACAGCACCGGGTGGCAACTGGGCACGCAGTATTGCTGGGGCAACGACCTGCTGGTTGCGCCGGTGACGCGCGCCGGTGCGACACACTGGCCGGTGTACCTGCCCGGCGGGGCATGGTTCGATTTCTGGACGGGGCAACGCCATGTCGGCCCGTGCGCCGTGACGGTGGAAGCGCCGTTGGAGCGGATGCCGCTGTTCGTGCGCGAAGGCGCGGTCATTCCCATGGCGCCGGTGGTGCAATACGAGGGCGAACGGCCGATCGACTGCATCACGCTGCTGATCCACCCCGAACCGGGCTGGCACGAGACGGTGTTCTACGAGGACGACGGCGCAACCCGCGCCTATGCCGTGGGGCACGGCGCCGTCACGCGGGTCAATGCCGATGCCGCGCAGGAGTACCTGAAGGTGGCGATCAGCCGTCCCGAGGGCGATGCCGCCGTGGTGCCGGGAGGGCGGCATTACGCCTTGCGCATCCGCACGAAGCGTGTGCCCGGTCAGGTTACCGTGGGCGAGCGCAAGGCGACGTGGCACGTGCCGGAGCCGGGGTTTGTCGGCGTCGCCGGCATCAAGGCCGGCGAGACCGTGGTGGTTGCCTGGCGCTGAGGGTCAGTCGGCGGGCGCCTCGCGCAACCAGACCAGCATTTCGCCGGGAGCGCGGTTGTCCCAGGCGAAATACGGTACGGCACGGATCTGCACCGGCTCCGTCGGCGCCGGCTGCGGCCGGTAAAGTTCCTCGCCCCAGCCTGCTGACTTCGCCACCGTCGCGGTGCCCTGCAACACGACGACGCCGTCCAGCAGGCCGGCCTCGAACGTTGCCTGCAGTTCGGCCTGCGGCGGCAGCGCGATGCTGTTCAGCGGCACGCTGTTGTCCACGCCCTCCAGGCAATAGACGATGGGGCCGCGCCGCAAGGCCACGCGCCCGGCATCCTGACGCACGTTCGGATTCGCATGCAGGCGCTGCACGCCGAGCCCCAGGTGCAGCCGCACCGTGTCGCCGGGCTGCCAGGCCCGCTCGATGCGCGCGTAGCCCTCGGTGGTCAGCGCGGCGGGGTCCAGTTGCACGCCGTTCACCGCGATTTGCGTCGCGTGGCTCCAGGCCGGGATGCGCAGCGACAGCGCGAAGCTGCGGGGCTGATCGGGCGTAATGGTGAACTCTACATCGCCCTCCCACGGATAGTGCGTGCGTTGCGCGACGCGCACCTTGCCCGCGCCGATGTCGAGCGTCGCTTCGCTCTCGCCGTAGAGATGCACCGCGAGTTCGCCCTGGCCTTCGGCGTAGGCGTAGGTGCCGATGGAGGCCAGCAGGCGCGCGATGTTCGGTGGGCAGCACGGGCAGCGGTGCCATTTCCAGCGATGGTGGTTGCCGCGGCTTTCCAGCGGATTCTCGTAGAAGAATACCGAACCGTCGAGCGAGATGCCGGCCAGCGCGCCGTTGTAGAGCGCCTGCTCCATCATGTCGCCGTAGCGTCCCTCCAGCGACATTTCCAGCATGCGTCGGGCCCAGAACACCAGCCCGACCGAGGCGCAGGTTTCCGCGTAGGCGCTTTCGTTCGGCAGGTCGTAGTCCTCGGTGAAGCCTTCGTTGTACGCCGACGGACCCATGCCGCCGGTGACGTAGAGCCGCTTGCCGACGAGGTCGGCCCATAGCCGCTCCAGGGCCACGCGCAGGCTGTCGTCACCGAATTCGGCGGCGACGTCGGCCATGCCGGAATACATGTACATCGCCCGCACGGCGTGGCCGACCACCTTGTCCTGTTCGCGTACCGGGGCATGCCATTGGTTGTACTCCGGCGTTTTCTGGTACCACTCGCCGGGTTTCTCGCCGCGTACCTGGGCCTCTGCCTCGAAGTATTTCGGGTCCTGCCCGCGCTGGTCGATGAAGTAGCGCGCCAGGTCGAGATGGGTGCGGTCGCCGGTGAGGCGATACAGGCGCACCAGCGCCAGTTCGATCTCCTGGTGGCCGGGATAGCCAGGCTTCTGCCCCGGCCCGGTGCCGATGACGGTACGGATGTGCTCCAGGTAGCGCAGCATGATATCCAGCAACTTGCGCTTGCCGGTGGCCTGGAAGTAGGCGACCGCGCCTTCCAGCATGTGGCCGGCGCAGTAGAGTTCGTGGTCGTCGCGCATGTTGGTCCAGCGTTTGCCCGGGCGCATCCGCTGGAACCAACTGTTCATGTAGCCGTCCGGAAGCTGCAGCCTCCCATAGATGTCCACGATGTCGTCCACCAGCTTCTCCAGGGCCGGATCGCGCCCGCGGACGAGGCAGTAGGCAGCGGTTTCGATGATCTTGCCGAAATCGGAATCCCAGAAGCGCTGCGCGCTGGTATTCGCGCCGTGCTTGAGGGGAACGGTTTCCTTCGGCACCGGGCGGTCAGGGTCGATCTGCTCGTACATGCCCGCGTCCTCGCAACGGCGGCGCAGGATCGGCGCCGTCGTCTGGCGAACCGTCTCGATCCACCGGCCCCAGAAGCCATGCATGGCGACGCTCGGCAACGGCGGTGGCCGGAAGCGCGCCCGGGTGGCCATCGCTGCGACGGGGGAGGTGGGTTGGTTGCTCATGACGGCTCCGATCCGCAATTCGAGGACGTACTGAAGTCGCAGTCCGACTCAGCGCAGGTAGCCGCGCCGCTTCATGAACTGCGTCACTTTCTCCTGCAGGTCCGCGGCGGCCTGCTCCGGCGACTTGCTGCGTGCGCAGGCGGCGTTGGCCTCGTCGGCGACCATCATGTTCACCTGCTCGGCCTCCTTCATCGGGATATAGCCGAAGGTTTCGCTCAGCATCGCCGCCTTGACGTCCGGGAAGTAGGGGTACTTCGCCACCAGCGCCGGATCGGCGAGGGCGGAGAGACGCGCCGGCGCGGTGCCGCTCATGGCGGTGCGGCGCACCACGTCCGGCGACGTGATCCACAGCACATAGAGCCGCGCCGCCTCGGCTTTCGCCGACTTGGCGTTCACGCCGATGGAAGTGCCGCCGAGCAGCGAGCCGCCGGGCGGGGGCGCCAGGGCAAACTTGCCGGCCACCGCGGACTTGCCGGGATCGGACAGGATGGAGAACGCGCCCGGCCAGATCACGGCTTGCGCGGATTGCGCCGTGGAGAAGCTGTTCATCACCTCGTTGTAGTCCCAGGTGAGATTGCCGGTCGGGCTGACCGTCTCCAGGGCCTCGGCCATGAAGCGCATGGTTTGCACGCCGGCCGCACTGCCCAGGGTGGGGGTGCCGTCGGGGGCGAAATAGGTGCCGCCGAAGGCATGGAACAGCAGGGTCCACAGCACCGCGCATTGCGGCGTTTTGCCGGCCGGCAGCGCGAAGCCGAACCGCCCGTTGCCAGCCAGCTTGCGACCGCGCGCCACCACCTCGTCCCAGGTCGCCGGTGCGGTTTCCGGCAGGCCGGCGGCTTTCAGCGCTTCCTTGTTCCACAGCAGGAAGGCCACGTCGCCGACGATCGGCAGGCCCATCAGCTTGTCGCCGACGCGGCCATAGATTTCCAGCAGCTTGGCAGGATAGTCGTCCAGCGCCATGGAGGGCGCGCCGGCCACCGCGCGGTCGGCGCCGGCCAGGTCCGCCAGGAACGGCGCCAGTTCATACTTCCACTGGTAGATGAACAGCGTCACGTCATAGGCGTTGGTGTTGCTGGTGAGGTCGAGCAGCAGCTTGGCGTAGTGGTCGGACGGCGCCACCCGCGTCACCTGCAGGCGGATGCCGGTGGCCTCGGTGAACTCGGCGCCGAGCGCGGTCACCGCATCGAAAGCGGGACTGGAGCGCGACATGATGCTGAGCGTGGTGCCCTCGTAGCGGCGCGGCAGCGCGTCCGCGGCGCGGGCCGACGACGGCGCGACGCCCAGCCCCGCGGCGGCGGCGGCCAAACCGGCGAGGTCGCGTCGGCGGATTTGCATCGTCATGGTGTTTCCTCCTCATTGGCGTCAAACGCAGGGATGGCTTCAGCCTTTTACGGACCCCATGGTGAGGCCGCGGACCAGGTAGCGTTGCATCGCCACCGCGAACACCACGACGGGGGTCGAGATCAGGATTGCTGCGGCGCCGATCGGGCCCCATTGCACGCCGTACTCGTTGCGGAAACCGGTAATGGACAGGGGGGCGGTGGCCGCGTGCGACTGGGTCAGCGCCAGCGCGAACAGGAACTCGTTCCAGGCGGCGATGAACACGAACACGCCGGTGGCCACCAACCCGGCGGCGACCAGCGGCAGCATGATGATGCGGAACACCTGCAGCTCGGTGCAGCCGTCGATGATCGCCGCCTCGCGAATGCCGGCCGGCACGTCGTTGAAGAAGCCGCGCAGCAGCCAGATGGCGAAGGGCAGGTTGAAGGCGGTGTAGATGACGATGAGCACGCTCCGCGTGTCCAGCAGGCCGGCGCGCGAGGCCGCCAGGTAGATCGGCACCAGGATGGCGATGCCGGGCACCATGCGCGCCACCAGGATGCCACCGAGGAACATCCGCCCGCGCATGCGCAACTGCGTCAGCGCGTAGGCGGAAGGAGCGGCAATGGCCACCACCAGCAGCGTGGCCGGCACTGCCACCGTGATGCTGTTCAGCAGATACGACTGGAAGCCGATTTCGCTGAAGATGCTGCGGAACCCGTCCAGCGTCGGGGTGAACAGGAAGCGCATCTGCAGCGTATCGACCGGTCGGCGGATGCCGGTGAGCACCATCCAGATGTACGGGAACAGGTAGACGAAGGCGATGACGCACCACATCGCGGTGACCGCCACCTTCATCTGCGTGCGGCTGAACATGCGTCGGCGGATCGCCGGTGCGGGCAGGGTGGTTGCCGACATCAGCGTTCCGCCAAAGCGGTCTTGAACATGTGGCGCAGCAGCGGGGCCGACACCAGCAGCACGATCACCACGAAGATCCAGGCGGTGGCGGCGGTGCGGCCGATATCGAAGGCGGAAAAGCCGGTTTTGTAGGTGAAGATGGTGATGGTGGTGGTGCGGTCGCCGGGGCCGCCGGCGGTCAGCAGCCAGATCTTGTCGAAGTCGCCCATCGAGGCGAGCAGCCGGAACGAAGCGGCGATCAGCATGTAGGGCAACAGATGCGGCACCAGGATGTAGCGGAACAACTGGCCACGCGAAGCGCCGTCGACACGGGCGGCATCCAACTGGTCCTCGCTCATCGCCTGCAGCCCGGCCAGGATGACGAGCATGAAGAACGGCGTGGTCTGCCACACATCCATCACGATCATCGACGGCAGCGCCATGCCCAGCCCGAGCCAGGGCACGCGCGGCAGGCCGAGCGAGACCAGGAAATAGTTAAAGACGCCGCTCTCCTGCTCATACAGCAGCTTCCAGAAGATGCCGATGACCGCAGGCGTGATGACCATCGGGATCATCATGACCGAACGGAAAAAGCTGCGCCAGAAGAAGTCGAGATTCAGCAACAGCGCCAGCGTCGTGCCCAGGGTGAGGCCACAGGCGATCGAGCTGGCGGCATAGATGAGGGTGACGCGCACGGCGCTCCAGAACTCACCGCTGCGCAGCACGTCGACATAATTCTCCAGCCCCGCCGACTCGTTTTCGCTGCCCGGCAGCACCAGCACCCATCGGGTGAAGCTGGCCTGCAGCGCGTACAGCATCGGGCCGAGATAGATCAGCAGCAACACCAGCACCGCCGGCAGGATGAACCAGAAGGCGGCGCCAGGGCGGCGCGCCAGAGGGCGCACGGACGGCCGGCCGGCGGTGAGGGCGACCGTGGCCACGCCTCAGCCGATCCCGCGGCGGCGCATCCTGGGTGTCTTGATCGCGACAGTCACTTCACACTCCGTTCCGATCGCGCCAGGAAAAGGGGAATGAAGCATTGCGGCAAACCCGTGGGCGGTCAACCGTGCCCGCTCGGCCGGGGCGGCGGCGACGCGCATCAGCGGCCCTCGGCGAGCAGGCCGATGAACAGGCCACCCAGCACCGAGCGGGCCTGGAAACCGATCTTGCGGCCGGTGTCGGTGAAGTACAGGTCCGACAACGGCACGCGATTGGGCGTTTCCTCGGCATAGCGGACGATGCGCTCGACGAAATCGGCGAACAGAGCGCGGTCCTCGGCCAGGCAGGCGGCCCAGAGCATCCACTCGGGCTTGCCTGGGCTGGCGCGGCTGTCCAGCGGGCAACCGTAGAGGCCGACCTTGCCGCGATAGAAATCCATCTCGCGTCGCCGTTCCGCCTCGGGCCACAGGCCGAGCCGCAGCACGCGGTCCCACACCATGTTGTGTTTCAGGCTCCACGAGCCCGGAAGGTGGAACGCCAGCCGCGTGGCGTCGCCCTCGCGCGCGCGGGCGAGCAGGTCGGCGGCGAAGCTCTCCGCTGGCGCGCGATAGCGAGAAGCGGTTGCGGCCTCGCCAAGCTCTGCCGCCAGCCGCGCAGAGCAGGCGCGCCCCGCCGCGGCCTTGGCGGCGAGGTTGACGTTGTGACCCAGCATGCCGGCGAAATCGGCGGTGCAGAGCCGCTCGCCCGGGTCGGCGCCGTTGGCGGCGAGATACCCGGCCCAGCCATTCGCTGCCACCCCTCCGTATCATTGTCAATTGTCATAAAGATGACCGACCAAGCCTTGTAGGAACAGGCAGATTGGCGACGCTGATCCTAAGGAATGTATCGAAACAATTTGGCTCGAAGTCATTCTCGATCTGTTACTCGATATTGGTTCCGGCGAGTTCTCAGTGTTTCTTGGGCCTTCCGGGTGCGGCAAGTCCACGTTGCTGCGCATGATCGCGGGACTGGAAACGCCGGGCGGCGGCGAAATCCATCTTGGTGGCGTACGGATCGACCAACTGTCGCCCGGCGAGCGCGGCGTCGCCATGGTGTTCCAGCACTATGTGCTGTGGTGTTCGTTACCCACGACCAGGTGGAGGCGATGACGCTGGCGAGCCGCATCGTGGTGATGATGACCGGCACCTGGCGCGATCATCGGCGAGGAGATCGCCAACATCATCAACACCAGCAAGACCGCCGACCAGGCGGCCACCGCCGTGCAGGAGCGCAGCGTGGCGTTGCTTCGGCGGTGATATCGTCTATCCTCCCCCGGCCCGGGACGTGGGCCGGGGGATGGACCGTGAGAATGCGAAAAGGAACCCAGAATGCGCCGGAGTGCAGTGCTGCTTGATCGTGACTTCACCGTCGGAACCACCGACCGACGCCTGTTCGGGGCGTTCATCGAGCATCTCGGCCGCTGCGTCTATGGCGGCATCTTCGAGCCGGGCCACAAGACCGCGGATGCGCAGGGCTTCCGCCAGGACGTCATGGCGCTGGTGCGCGAACTGGCGCCGACCATCATGCGCTACCCCGGCGGCAATTTTGTTTCAGGTTACAACTGGGAAGACGGCGTGGGGCCGGTGGCGCAGCGGCCCCGACGGCTCGACTATGCGTGGTTTTCCACTGAACCGAACACCTTCGGCACGAATGAATTCATCGACTGGTGCCGCATGGCCGGTATCGAGCCGATGCTGGCGGTGAACCTGGGAACGCGCGGGCCGCAGGAGGCCGGCTATTTCGTGGAGTACTGCAATTTCCCGGGCGGCACCAAGCTGTCGGACCTGCGCCGTCAGCACGGCTGGGAAAAGCCGCATGGCGTGAAGTTCTGGTGCCTGGGCAACGAGATGGACGGACCCTGGCAGACCGGCGCGAAGACCGCCGAGGAGTACGGCCGCATCGCCGCCGAAGCCGCCAAGATCATGAAATGGGCCGATAGCTCCATCGAGCTTGCGGCCTGCGGCTCGTCCGGGCGCAAGATGCCGAGCTTCGGCGCGTGGGAACAGACCGTGCTGGAGCACACCTTCGATCATGTCGAATGGCTGAGCCTGCACACCTACCTGAACAACTACGCCGACGACACGCCTGCCTTCCTGGCGAGTCCGGACCTGATGGACAGCTTTATCGAGGAAGTGACGGCGATTGCCGATGCGGTGGCGGCGCGACGGCGGTCGCACAAGCGCATCATGCTGAGCTTCGACGAGTGGAACGTGTGGTACCGCACGCGCCGCCCGCGTGCGGCGCGGATCAGGCCGGGTTGGCCGGTGGCGCCGCCCATCCTGGAAGAAGCCTACGACATGCAGGATGCGCTTGCCTTCGGCGGCGCGGTGATTTCGCTGTTGAACCACGCCGGCCGCGTGCGCAGTGCCTGTCTCGCGCAGTTGGTCAACGTGATTGCGCCGATCATGACCGAGACCGGCGGGTCCGCCTGGCGGCAAACCATTTTCTTCCCGTTCGCCGACTTCAGCAATCACGGACGCGGCGAGGTGCTGCGAGCGCGCGTTGAGAGCGAAACCTACGATACCGC
>CAIMEK010000126.1 GCA_903839965.1 uncultured Acetobacteraceae bacterium
ATCATCCAGCCCGGCGGCGCGGTGCTGCGTCCACGGTGAGTCGGCTCACGCCGTCAGCCACGGGTGTGTTGGCCGAACCAACGCCCCCCGGTGACGGCCTCCACGGCGCCGGCGACGGCAGCGCTGGCGGCAAACACGACAAACAGGGCGACGACCCGCAGCAGGTAGAGATGCTGCGAGAAATCGATCTGGTGCTTCCACACTGTCATCATGACACAAATTCCTTTGCAGGATGGGCACGGCGCTGGGCTCTGCCGGCATCGCAGATGCCAGCATGCAGGCCGGATTATTCGTGGGGGTTCAGGCCCGGGGCGCACCGGCGGCAGGCGCGTTGCCGCGCGATGCCGCTGCAGCCCGTTCAGCCCGCGTGCGGGGCGGCGAGGTTGGCGACCCGTTTGGCAAGCCGCACCATTCCGCGGCTCAGGGCCTCGGCGGCGGCCCGGGCGATTTCCATCTGGCCGATTCCCGCCAGCAGCAGGCCCTCGCCTTTGGCATTGAACTGACTCATGATTCTGTCCTTTCGGTTACGCCGGCAGCGCCGGCTGGGTTGCTCCGAAGGACGTTCCCGCCTGGTATGTCCAGGCAGATGGTATCGCTACCTTTAACCTCAAGCCCCCCACGGGCTGTCATGATCACATAACAATTCAGATTGTCACGGCCCCAAGACCCACGGACGGCGGCACGAACGGGCATCGGCAGGTCCCCCTGCCGATGCCACCCGGGTCGGCTCTGTCTTACGCCTCCAACTCCTTCGCCAGCACCGGCGCGAAGGCGGCCGTGGCCGCCTGCAGTTCCTTGGCCACATCGGCGCCGCCGATGATGTTCGACAGCGCAATGCCGAGCGTGTCGCGGAACTCGGTCACGGCGAGGATCTCCGGCAGGCTCGAGCGGGCAATCTTCAGGCTCGCCACGCTGGTGGTGAACCACTCCGGCGGGAACATGCTGCCCTTCACGATGTCGGCGTTCTGGTACGGGCTGCTGCGCGGCGGCGTGCTCACGCCGGCGCGGAACATCTCGCTCATCATCGCCTTGCCGGTCGCCCATTGCAGGTAGTACCAGGCCGGTCCCTTGTTCTTCGCGCCCGCCGGAATGCCCATCCCCTCCAGGAACGAAGCCGACCAGGCCCCTTTCGGCCCGGCGGGCACCGGCGAGAACCCCAGTTTGCCGGTGATGCGCGATTTCGTCGGATCGACCAGCGGCGCCGACAGGCCGATCGAATCCCACCACATCGCCGCCCGGCCCTGCATGAACGTGGTCTGGGCCTCGTTCCAGTTGAACCCGACCACCCCCGGCGGCGCGGTCTCGCGCATCAGGGTCTGGAAGAATTTCCCGGCCTCGATCGCCGCCGGCGTGTCGGTGAGCAGCTTGCGGCCATCGGCCGTGATGGTTTCCTGGTCCCAGCCCAGCAGGATGTTGTCGTAGACCGGCACGTTGGCGTTCTTCAGGCCGCGCCCGACGAAGCCGTACACGCCCTTGGCCGGGTCGGTGAGCTTGCGCGCGGCCGCCAGCATGGCGTCCAGCGTGCGCGGCACTTCCAGCCCCTTCTCGGCGAACAGCTCCTTGTTCCAGTACAGGATGAACTGGTCCTGGTTCATCGGCAGCACGTTGAGCTTGCCGTCGGCGCCGGTCGCCACCTTCAGCCCGGCCGCGCTGAAATCGGCGAAGTCGAAATCGGGCGCGGTGCGGGTGGGGTCGGCCACCAGCGGCCGCAGGTCCTCCATCCACCTGCCCTTCTCGACCATCCGCTTCTGCACGTGCATGGCCAGGTAGACCACGTCGAAGCTCGGCTTGCCGGACGACATCTCCAGCGCGACCTTCGGGCGCTGCTGCTGCTCGGGGATCTGGTCGAGCGAGACATGGATGCCGGTGAGCTGTTCGAATTCCTTGTGATGCGACTGCAGCACGTCGCTGCGCGGCATCTTGGGCACGTTCACCTCGACGGTCTGGCCCTTGAAGCGGGTCCAGTCGAAGGCGGACTGGGCGCCCACGCGCGCGACCAGGGCGGGAGCGGCCAGGGCGGCCGCGGAGCCGAGCAGGAAACGACGACGGATCATGTTTTTCCTCACAGGTTGGCGTGGACCTCTGCCTGGGATCATCGCCCCGGGACATGCGTCCCTCTCGCCTTGCAGCCCGACGTGGGCGCGACTGCCGGCCAGCGTCCTCCGGCGGGTCGCGCGGTGTCAATCCGAAAGAATGGCCCGCCATCCTGCCGGGGAAGGCCACGGGAGCCGCGAAATTACCGCACGCCATGGCTCCCGATTTGGATCGGAGCCGCTGGCTGTGGGCGCAGTCAGGTGCGAACCCGTCTCTGAACCGGGTTTCCCTGGAGCAGAAAAAAATACCGGGATGGCGAGAGATCAGTATCCCGACTGGGCGACTTCGAGGCCAGGTTTTCCGTGGGTTTGCGGCTGATCTGGCCCTCTCCCGGTTCCACCAGAACAGGGAAGCGATTGGCTCGGATTCGACCCGAACAGGGAAGCGACTGGCTCCGAACAGGGAGCAACTCCGCCATGTAGAAAAGACGCGACTTGGAACGCAATATGAACAGCCAACGGGTGAGACACGCAACGATCGTTCTTAGTCTTACAACATCAGTCGGTGGGTTCGTCCCGCGCGGCAACCCGAGCAGCAGCATCACGCAGCAGATCATCATCCGTTTGACCTGGAGGCGGCGATCTTGTCGCGGATCCGCTCGCCTGCGACCTCGCGCTCGAACTGGGCAAAGGAGAGCAGTATGTTGAGCGTCAGCCGCCCCATGCTGGGCGCGGTGTTAAAGTGCTGGGTGGGCGATCTTATCCCCAAGCTTAACCCACTGATATTTATGATGGTAACGTCGCTGGTTCGTTACTAGAGTTCGAATACCGACTGCCTGGCGAAAGGAACTGGGGGCTGAATTCGCGCGCCGGAACCCGCAAGCTGTCCAAATCCTGGCTACTGCCATCCATCCCGTTCGTCCGAAGTCGGAACGACTGCGCCCGGCGCGCATCCCCGGCCCAGGATCACCAGGTCCCGGCGCGCGCGGCGAAGATGCTGCGTTCGGCGATCGCCACCATCCCAGGCAGGTCCGCGAGTGGGCGCCCGGCCAGCAGCGCATGCCCCAGCACCACGCAATCCTCCCACCGGCCGGCGGGCATCGCCTGGCCGCCGCCGGCCTGCAGCCATAGCACCAGCAACAGCAGCCGTTCGGCCCACGCATCCCGCCGCCCGGCAGCACCTCATCCAGCACCCGCCGCACCGCGACATCCGGCTTCGGCCGCGGCCGGCACTCGACCAGTGCGCGAATCGCCGCATCATCGTCGAACCAGGATTGCATTGCCGGATCGTCGGCAAGCCAGGTGCCGCTGCGGGGCAATGACGCGGCGATTGCCGCCGGGCTGCGCAGCGCGGCGTCCAGACCGTCGAACAGCCGCTCCGTCTCCGCCGCCACGTCGAGGCCGCGATCCTTCCAGTCCGCCGCGCCGATGGCCTCCGCGATGGCCACTACGGAGGTCTGCGGCAGGTGTCCCGCGGCGAGGACCCGGGCGATCGAATGCTGCACGGCGGTATGGAGGAAGTCGCGCCCGACCGCATGCGAGGCCGTCTGCCGCTGAACTTCCTTGACCGCCTTGGTGATATCGCGCCGCGAAACCGCCACGTCGCACCAGGCGTCGCGCAGACCGAACCCCGCCTTGAGCAGCAGGCCAGCAAACAGGCCAGTGCGTCCTGTCGGTGAGGTCAGGATCACGCTCTGCGTCCCGGAGCCGTCCACCATCGAGGCATGAATCGCCAGCGCCGGTGGCGGCGCCCATTGCGCGCACACCACGCCTTTCAGCCGCGCCTTGCGGACCAGCCGGTCGATCGCCTCGCGCTCAGCTTCTGGTACCCAGTTGCGCACCAACAGGGTCCGCCGCAGCATCACCGGCGAGATCGTTTCCCGGCTGGCGGCCTGCTCCAGCACCGCGGCAGCGGCTTGGCGCACCAACGGTTCGGGATCGAGGAGTAGCAGCGGCACGGCTTCCCGCAGCACGGAATGCGGCGACAGGCCGAGCTCGTGCGTCAGGTAGGCGCCCAGTTCCGCCGGCATCAGCGTGCCGGTTTCCGCCAGCCCCTCTACCACCATGAACGAGTCGTCGGCGCTGCGCCCGAGATCGTCGAGCAAGCCGCGGATTTGGTGCGGAATCTCCTCCGACGACGGAACCTCGCCGGGAGTCGCGTCGGCAGCCGTCAACGTCAGCGCCTCGGCCATCTCGGGTCGGATCGGCACCTTGGCGACGCTCATCAGGTTGACCAGTTCGAACCAGTCCGACGCGGGAAGTTCGCTTGCCTTCGCAAGGGCGATCAGCTTCTCCTGGTAGGCATCGAGTATCGCCTGAGCCAGCTCGTGGCCGCGTTCGACCCGGTAGCGGATCAGCTCCAGCTGGTTGGCAAGCAGCCAGCGGCAAGCGGCGACCTGTGCTTCGCTTCGGTGGCGCGCCGTGCCGGCGGCGACGGCGGCATCGAGCAGCGGCCACAGGCTTTGCGGCCGGTCCTCCAGCCAGGCCGTGTCGACGGCGTCAACCCGTATTGGAGCGGGCGGTGGCCGATCAGGTGACGGTAGCGACCATCTGAGCCGATATTAAGTCGTATTGAGCCAGAAATCGGCCGGCCTGCTCAGCCGGACCTGCCCGTTGCCACCAGGCCGAGCAGGATCGTGCCCACGATGATGCGGTACACCGCGAACACGGTGAACCTGTGCGTCTGGATGTAGATCAGCAGCCATTTCACTGACATTTGGAGTTG
>CAIMEK010000127.1 GCA_903839965.1 uncultured Acetobacteraceae bacterium
CCGCGTCTTCGATGACGCCGATGCCATCGTCAATCACTGCTGCGACGCCTGGAACAAGCTCGAGGCCCAGCCCTGGACCATCATGTCTATCGGCCTGCGCGACTGGGCACACGGGTTCTAATCAGCGAGTCTTGGTATTACTTGTCCGGCAACCTCAACAACGCCTCGTTCCAGGCTCACCGGAAGATTCGCAACCGGCTGCAGCCGGCACGGGCCAGTGGCCTCACCCGAGCAGGCCATGACAAACCATATGAGCAGCAGCGGAAATCCGCGAAACAACCGACCATGGTGTTCATGCATGGTCATCCGGGCCTGCGGGACCGCAACCTGGGCAGCGCCGATAGGTGCCCGCCAGCCCGAACGTCGCTCGCACGCGTTCCTTGTCATGGCTTGTCTGCCTCCGCCGCTCGTGGACGAGCCGCCGCTTCCCTCGTTTCACTGGTCAATTCTGAACCTTGTGCCGGTCGGGCAACGCCGCGGTGGACCAGCCGCCGCCGAGCGCCTCGATGAGCGCCACGCTGGCGACCAGCCGGCTCTGCTGGATCGCCAGTGCGGCCCGCTCATCCGCCAACAACAGGGTCTGCTCGGTGATCACGCTGGTGTATCCCACCTTATTCACGGCACGGCAGCGATTCACTGACGGGTGTCGCATAACGTGCGGATTGCGTTCAAGGATTGGGTGTCGAAGCCATCCTGTTCACGCGCATGCACGAGCCACACCCACCATGTGGCTACGGCAGCGCCTGCACCGCCGGTGCGACGCAGTACTCGGCATAACCGCCACCATTGGTGGGGGCACAGACCTGCTCGCCGACCTCGATGCCGGTCACCGTTTCGCCGACAGCCGCCACATCGCCGGCCACTTCCAGCCCCAGCAGCGGGCTCGCGCCGGACGGCGGCGGATACAGGCCCAGGCGTTGCTGCACGTCCGGCCGGTTCACGCCGGCGGCACACACGCGGATCAGCAATTCATCGCGACGGGGCTCCGGCACCGGCGCGGTGGCCGGCTTCAGCACTTCGGGCCCGCCGGCGCCGGCGGCTTCGATGACGGTCGGCTGGCTGCGGCAGCGGATGAGGTCGGGGAGATACGGGACGGCGGGGGTTGCCGGGATGCCGAGGCGGGCGCCGAGGTAGTCCCAGAAGGCGATGCCGAGCTTACGACAGGTCTTGGCGAGGCGAAGGAAGGCATCGCGGCAGTCGCGGCCGCTGCCGCTCTGAGTTCCGCCGCTGACCTGGCGCTTGGTCACCTGGCAGCGGTTCGGGCGTCCCGGCGGTGGCAATGCGGGAATACAACTCAGCCTGTTGGTGTTCGAGGCCGCGGAGTTCCTGCACCATTGACGCGCTGCAGAGACCGTCCTTCATGAGCTCCAACAGATTGCGGATCTGCCTGGTGGCCCGAGTGTGCTCGCGTTCGAACTCGGCCCATCGCTGGCCGCGCTGGCGGTTGGCGGCATTCACTTCGGCGACGTACTCTGCGACGAAGGCCTTGACCAGTTCGGGGGCGAGGAGCCGGTGCTTCAACCCGGCCAGAACCCGATCGAGCAGGCGTTCACGCACAACCGTACGGGCATTGGCGCTCCCATGGAGAACCTGGCCCATAGTGCCCCCTTCCACTCACGCGAAAAGACTGCACCATTAAAGCCTGGGATTAAAAATCTGGCCTCGGGAGGCGTCTGCATCAACCGGATAGGCAAGGTTCGTTCGACCGAAGCTGTCGCCGATTAATCGTCACGAGGTCAGAACGCGTATCTCTAGGCTCCTGGCCGGTCTTTCGGGCCGGCCTGAACCGGCATGGCCTTCAGACAATGACCATCCGTTTCAGCGGCCCCATGATGAAAGTGAAGCTAACGGCGGCCATCAGCGACATCCCGCCGACGAAGACCAGCGCCCAGGCGAACGACCCGGTTTCCTTGATGATGAAGCCGACGACGATCGGCGTGATGATACCGGATATGCCGCCGACGAAGTTGCCGATGCCGCTCATGGTGCCGATCATGCCGGCGGGGGCGATGTCCGAGGCCAGCACCCAGGAGATCGATCCAAGGCCTTGCATGAAGCAAGCGATGGCGACGATGATCATGGCCAGGGTGATCGAATTGGTCAGGTTGGCCAGCGCGATCAGGGATACCAGCGCCGCGCCGGCGGAAATCGGCAGCTTGCGCGCCAGGTCGAGCGAGGCGCCGCGACGCAGCAGCCAGTCGGAGCACAACCCGGAGGAAAAGGTTCCAACGAACATGGCGATGGCCGGCACCACGACAAGAAACCCGGTCTGCAGCATGGTCATGCCGCGTTCGCGCACAAGATAGGTCGGGAACCAGGTCAGGAAGAACCAAACCGTCGTGGAGACGAAGAATTTCCCCAGGCAAAGGCCGAGCAATTGCCGGCGCATGAGCAACTGACCGATCTGCGCCCAGGATACCTTGCCGCGCCGCTGCAGATTGCTCTCGGCAGCCTCGGCCAGGGGCAGTTGATCGGGTCGTGGATCGCGGTAGAACACGCACCACACGATGCCCCACGCGATGCCGAATACGCCGCAGACAAGAAACAGCCAGCGCCAGCCGAAACTGGCGGCGATCCAGAACAGCACGGGGGCCAGGAAGGCCGTGCCGACACTTTGCGCCATGATGTAGACGCTGGTGGCGAGGCCGCGCTCCTCCGGGGGGAACCAGACGGCGACGACGCGGGCGCTGGAGGGAATGGCTGGCGCTTCCAGCATGCCGACGGCCAAACGCAACGGCAGCAGCGTGTTGATCCCGCTGCAAAGACTTTGCAGGGCTGTCGCGGCGGACCAACCCAGCAGTGCTATGCCGTAGACGACGCGGGTGCCGAACCAATCCATCAGGTAGCCGGTGGGAAGATTGGCGAAGGCGTAGGTCCAGGCGAAGGCTGAGAACAATATGCCCATCTGGACGGGGCCGAGCCCGAATTCCTTGGTAATGAGGGGTGCGGCCACGGACAGATTGGACCGGTCGAGGTAGTTGATCATCATTGCGCCGACAACGAGGGCCAGCATGAAATGGCGGGTACCACCTGCCCGGGTGCCGGTCTGTGGCGGGCGTTCGATCGCTGAAGTGCGCATCTTCGATTTCCTCCTTCCCCAATAGGGCATCTTCATGATTGCGAAGCCGGGAGCCTGCGATTGCGTCAATCGGCCGGTGTGTCTGCCGGTTGATGGGAAAACATGGCAAGCCCCGGCACCGGCAGGTCGGCCTGCAGGATGGAGCCGGTTTCGGACTCCACGATGAATAGGCGTGTGCCTCCCGGCCCGCCGAATGCCATGTTGCTCGTCGAAACCCCGGCGCAGGAGACGATGCGGTCGAGCGGTTCGGCCTGCCGTGACAGTCGCCACAGCGAACCGAGACCCGCATGCGCGATCAGCAGGCAACCATCCGCGTCAAGCGCCAGTCCATCCGGACCACCTGTCCCGCCATGCAATTGCGCAAACACTCCCACCTTGGTCACCAGGCCGCTTGCATGCAGCGGCAGGCGCCAGATCTGGCTGGCACGCGTCACCGCTACGAGCAGAAAGCTTTCGTCAGCATCTACGGCGATGCCGTTCGGGCTCGGGATCGTGTTGAGCAGGCAAGTCAACCGCCCGTCCGGGGTGAGCCGGTAGACCCGCCCGGTCGGGTCCTGCATGCCGGTCTGCCCCTGGTCGGTGAAATAGAGCGTCCCGGATCGGCCGAAGACCAAATCGTTCAGGCCTTTGAAGCTTTCCGACCCGACCGTCTCGAGGAACGGCGTCACCGCACCACTCGCCGGGTCAAGCAGCATCAGGCCGTATTTGTAGTCGGCAATGAAAATACGACCGTCCCGGTGGATCTTCAGGCCGTTCGGCCAGCCCTGGTATTCGGCCACCTGTTCCCACTCGCCCGCCGGGTCGATTCGGAAGACGCGACCGTACGGGATATCAACCACGTAAAGACGGCCTTCGCGATCGAAGGACGGACCTTCAAGGAAACTGTCACACGCGCGCCCCCCTCGGTTGCCGTCGGCCCAGGTGTTACGACGTGGCTTGCGGAAACGGTCCGGCAGGCGCGTGAAAACGCTGGTCTCCATCCGGCGTGGCGGCGCGAAGTACGTCATGGCGGCAAGTCCTTTCGGCTGGATGGGGTCAAAATCCCTGGTGGTGTTTGTAAGCCTAGACTTTCTGGACCGCCTAGGATCGCGGCGCTGTGCGCTCCATCCGGCGGTCGTGGCCCGCCGCGACCACCGCGATAGCGGAGACGATCGTCGCCGAGGACATGCAGAGCAGCGCAATGTTGACGCTGCCAGTTGCGTCCTTCACCAGCCCGAACACCCAAGGTCCGAGGAACCCGCCCAGGTTGCCGACCGAATTGATCATCGCGATGCCGCCGGCCGCGGCGGTGCCGGTGAGCAGCGCCGTGGGCAGCGACCAGAAGGTCGGCGAAATGGATTGCTGGCCCATCACAGCAACGATCAGCGCGATCATCGTCAGCACCGGGTGGTCGACGCCGATGAAGATGCAGGCCGATAGTCCTGCCGATGTCAGCAGGCACGCCCCTGCCACGTGCCAGGTTCGCTCGCCGGTGCGGTCGGAATGCGCGCACCAGCAAAGCATCGCAACGAACGCAAACGCGTAGGGCAGTGCACTGACTGGTCCGACCATATTGGTGGGTACGCCAAGTCCCCTGACGATCAGGGGGAGGAAGAACACGAGTGCGTAAGCGGTACAGTTCGGGCCGACAAAGGCAAGCGTCAGCAGCAGCATCTTCGGGTTGCTGAATACCTCGCCGAGCGAATACTTGCGCACCGCTTCACGCTGGGCGCGCTCGTCGGCCAGCCGGTCGGTTAACCAGGCTTTCTGGTCCGGCCTGAGCCAGGCCGCGTCGTTCGGCCGATCAGTCAGCAGCCGCCACATGACAAAGCACATGATAATTGGCGGTAGCGCCTCAAGGATGAACAACCATTGCCAGCCCGCCAACGCCCATATCCCGTCCATCCGCAGCAACAATCCCGAAGCGGGGGGACCGATAATCAACGAGATCATCACGGATGACTGGAAAATCGCCATCATCCGGGAGCGATAGGCGGAGGGGAACCACCATGTCAGATACAGGACCACGCCCGGATAGAACCCGGCCTCGCCGAGCCCAAGCAAAAATCGGATCCCGTAGAAGCTCCAGTCGTTCCATACGAAGGCGGTCAAGCCGGAGATAATGCCCCAGGTGATCAGAATGCGGGCGATCCAACGGCGCGCGCCCATCTTGTTGAGGATCAGGTTGCTCGGGATCTCGGCCAGGAAATAGCCAAAGAAGAAAAGGCCGGCGCCGAAACCGAACACAGCCCCTGAAAACCCCAGTTGCTGGTTCATCGTGGGCGCGGCCATGCCGACGTTCACGCGGTCCAGGTAGGCGCAGAAATAACCCAACATGAGCAGTGGGAGCAACCGCCAGGCGACCCGGCGGATGGTTTCACGTTCGAGTGGATCGGTCTGACGCACATTCGGCGCAATTGCATCCACAGTCGTTTTCTCCCTGTTGCGCGCTAGCCGTCGGGAGTGAGCTCAGGTTGAAGAGGGGTGCCCATATGGATCAACCGGTTGAGCTGCTCACGCTCCTCCTCGCTCAGTCTCACGACGCACTTCTTTACGGCAATCTGTTTCGTGATCACGACTCATCTCCGCCATTGCGGAGCTATCGATTCAGACATCTACCGCAAAATCAATGACGGCGGGTACTAGCCAGGTTAGACATAAAGGTGTTCTGGGTCGGCCCGCAGCCCCTGTCTGCACCTCCGTTACAGGCGGGTCGGGATGCGTTCCAGCCGGCGGTCTTGGCCCACCACGAGCACCGAGATGGCGGACACCACCGTTGCGGACGCCAGGAAAAGCAACGCGACGGTGTCACTGCCGGAGACATCCTTCACCAGCCCGAATATCGACGGTCCGAGCCACCCGCCCAGATTGCCCACCGCACCGATCATGGCGATGCCGCCCGCCGCGGCCGCGCCGGTCAACATGGCACTGGGCAGCGACCAGAAGGGCGCCGCAGTGGATGACTGGGCCATCACCGCGATGCATATCGCGACCATCAGCACGACTGGATGGCCGGTGCCGATAAGAGTACAAGCCGCCAACCCAGTCGAGCACAGCAAGTATGCGCCGACCAAATGCCAGATCCGCTCGCCCGTGATATCGGAATGGTAGCCCCAGGCAATCATCGTCGCGAAAGCGCACAGGTATGGCAACCCGGCGACCAACCCAATCCAATCGGTGGATACGCCGAGCCCTTTGACGATCAGCGGCAGGAAGAACACAATCCCGTAGGTCGATACGTTCTGGCCCACATAGGCCAGTGTCAGCAACAACATCTTCGGGTTACTGAACACCTCGCCGAGCGAATACTTCCGGATTGCCTCACGCTGCGCGCGCTCGGAATCCATCCGCTCGATCAGCCACGCCCGCTGGTCAGGCTTGAGCCAGGTCGCGTCCTTCGGGCGGTCGGTCAGCAACTGCCACATCACGAAACACATGATGATCGGCGGCAGCGCCTCCATGATGAACATCCACCGCCAGCCCGCCAGCCCCAGGATTCCGTTCATATGTAGCAATAGCCCACCGACGGGCGGCCCGACGAACAGCGAGATGATGCTGGCCGACTGGAATATCGCCTGCATCCGACCGCGATAGTAGGAAGGGAACCACCAGCTCAGATACAGCACTACCCCCGGGTAGAACCCGGCCTCCGCCAAGCCGAGGAGGAAACGGATGCCGTAGAAGCTCCACTCGTTCCACGCGAAGCCGGTCAGGCCAGAGATGATGCCCCAGGTAATCAGGATGCGGGCGAGCCAGCGCCGTGCCCCGACCTTGTTGAGGATCAAGTTGCTCGGGATTTCGGCCAGAAAATAGCCGACGAAGAACATACCGGCGCCGAAGCCGAACACCGCGTTCGAGAACCCCAGATCCGGGCTCATGGTCGGCGCGGCCATGCCCACATTCGAGCGGTCCAGGTAGGCACAGAAATAGCCCAGCATGAGCAGCGGCATCAACCGCCAGGCCACCCGCTTGACGGTTTCCCGCTCGATCGGCTCGACTCCACGCCCAATTGGTGCACGTGCATCCATGACGGTTTCCTCCTCATGGGCACAGGCCATCTCCGCTTCCTGGCCTGCGCAGAAACGTTAGTAGGCGACGCTTCCGTGACCGATGGTTTCCGGCGCCCGGATCAGCCTAACGTCTTGGCATGGCGGTGCCATGACGGCGAACTGCCAGGCGCTGGCATCAATGGCTGTCATGCGGCACGGCTGCGCCTCGGCAGCCAACCAGGAAGTCGAGGTCGGCGCCGCGGTCGGCCTGCTGCACGTGGGCGACGTACAACGACTGGTAGCCGCCGGTCATCGTCGGCTCCGGTGGCCGCCAGGCTCCCCGCCGGCGTGCCAGTTCGTCTTCCGGAACGTCCAGGTGCAGCCGGCGCGCCTCCACGTCCAGTTCGATGAAGTCACCATCCCGCACCAGCGCCAGCGGGCCGCCGACCGCTGCCTCGGGGGCCACGTGCAGCACCACGGTGCCAAAAGCGGTGCCGGACATCCGAGCGTCGGAAATCCGCACAAGGTCCCGCACACCGGCCATCAGCAACTTCTTCGGAAGCGGCATGTTGCCCACCTCCGGAAAACCCGGATAACCGCGCGGGCCGCAGTTCTGCAGCACCATCACACTGGTCGCGTCGATCGGCAGCGCCTCGTCGTCGATGCGGGCATGGTAGTCGTCGATCGAGCGGAACACGACCGCACGGCCTCGGTGGCGCATCAGCTCCGGGTTGGCCGCGGACGGCTTGATGACTGCCCCACTGGGCGCGAGGTTGCCGCGCAGCACCGCGATGCCGCCGTTGGCCGTGAGCGGCCGGCTGCGCGGCCGGATCACCTTGCCGTCGACCGGCTCGGCCTCCGCCACGATCTCTCCGACGGTGCGCCCGCTCACCGTGCGCAGGCCGAGGTGCAGCAGGTCGGCGATCTCCTTCATCACCACCGGCAGGCCGCCCGCGTAGCAGAAATCCTCCATCAGGTAGCGCCCCGAAGGCTTCAGGTCGACGATGGTTGGCACCTCCCGGCCCAGCCGGTCCCAGTCGTCCAGGCCAAGCGGCACGCCGATCCTCCCGGCGATCGCCAGCAGGTGCACCACGGCGTTGGTGGACCCGCCGATCGCGCCGTTGACTCGGATGGCATTGGCGAAGGCCTCCGCCGTCAACACCTGGGAAAGCCGCTGGTCCTCACGCACCATCGCGACGATCCGCCGTCCGCTCAGGCGCGCCAGCCGCGCCCGCCGGGCGTCCACCGCCGGCCAGGCGGCGTTGGTCGGCAACGCCACGCCGAGCGCCTCGGCCATCGACGCCATGGTGGACGCGGTTCCCATCGTCATGCAGTGGCCGGCCGAACGGGACATCCCGTTCTCGGCCTGCTTAAGCTGCTCCAGGCTCATCACACCGGCACGCACGTCATCCATGAACTTCCGCACGTCGGTGCCTGAGCCGACATCCGTCCCGTTGTACTTGCCATTCAGTGCCGGACCGCCGGACACCACGATGGTCGGCAGGTCGCAACTCGCCGCTCCCATCAGAAGCGACGGCGTCGTCTTGTCGCAGCCGGTGAGCAGCACCACGCCGTCGATCGGGTTGCCGCGGATCGCCTCCTCGACGTCCATGGCGGCCAGATTGCGGAACAGCATGGCCCCGGGCCGCAGATTGGTTTCGGAGCACGAGAACACCGGGAACTCCGCCGGCAGTCCGCCGGCCTCCAGCACCCCTGCCTTAACGTGCTCGGCGAGCTCGCGCAGATGCCGGTTGCAGGGCGTCAGTTCGGAGAAGGTGTTGCAGATGCCGATGATCGGCCGGCCGTCGAACACATCGTCCGGCAGACCGCCGTTCTTCATCCAGGCCCGGCGGTCGAACGCGATGGTGTCAGTGCCGCCGAACCAGGCCTGCGAACGCAGGGCTTTCATGGCGCATTCTCCCTTGATGCAGCGTAGACTTCCATGTGCGTCGCGGTCAGCGCTCGCTCACCGCGTGGGGTCGTAGGCCAGCAGCGTTTGCAGCGCGGGCGCGATCACCGCCTGCTCAGCTGCCGTCGGGTAGGGCATTGGCCGGCGTGGTAGCCCGGCGGGGCAACCTTGTTGCTCCAGCGCATATTTCACGCAGGCCGGCTGATTGGGATGCGGCATCACCGTCCACAGATCGAGCAGAAGGTTCTGGATTTGCAGCGCGGTGGCGTGATCCCCGGCCTGTACCGCATCCCACAGCGCCACGATGGGTCCCGGCACCGCCGCCGGCGAGGCCGCCAGCGTGCCGCTGACGCCGATGACAAAACATGGGTAGAGCAGCGCATCGATGGCGGCCAGGATCACCTTGTCCTTCGGCGCTCGCCGGACCAGCTCGGCGACGCGAAGGATGTCACCCGCGCTTTGCTTGATGCCGACCACGCCGGGGATTTCGTTCAGGATGCGCAGCGCGAACTGGCTGGTGAGCATGTTCGTTCGGACCACGTTGTAGAGCACGATCGGAATGCCGACGGTCTCCCAGATCTCCTTATAATGGTCGAACAGCGCTGCCTCGGAGGTCTGAAACACGTAATAGGTCGGCGTGATCTGCAGGGCCTCGACGCCGAGATCAGCTACCGCCCGGGCACGCGCGATCACGTCGCGGGTGGAGTTGGAGATGATCCCGGCCACGACCGGCACGCGGCCCTGCACCTCCTCGATGGCGGCCGCGGTCAGGCGGCGCAGTTCGTCCTTTTCCAAGGTGTGCCCCTCGCCGGTGGAGCCGCCGACGCAGACCCCGTGCACGCGCTTGCTCAGCATGAAGCGAACCTCGGCGCGGAAGGCGGCCTCGTCGATTTCGCCATCCGCGTTAAACGGAGTTGGCAGGGCCGGGATAACACCCTTCAGCTTGGTTTTCATGGTGGAACTCCTCTGCTTGTTCGGTGCACGAACGCTATGGGCGAAGCCGTACCGCCATCCGTGGCGCCCATGGCACGCTGGTCTGGGCAGCTCACCCGGCGGGACCTGAGGGACATCGGGGCAGGCCTGGTGGTGGCGAGATCGCGATCGGCGACAAGGCTGTCGACGAGCGCATGCGATTGTATATGTCAGTCGACACCCTAATGTTTCTCTGCCGTGGTCGTCAAGGCCGCGCGGGCTGCCCCCGGATTTGACGCCCTTCGTTCACACCTTGAAATACCACGTCTCGGGATGCGACACGCCCGGGGTACGGCAGTGCTGGGCGATGCAGGTGCGACTGGGGATATTGCCCAGCTTGCGGCTGACCAGGCGCACCCCGAATTGTGCTGGTGACTGACCGACGGTGGCGATGGAGTACTGCTGCTCGATCAGGATCTTCCAGATTTCCTGCGCCGTTTTGTTGCGCTCCGCCGTCTGTTGTCCGGAAGCCGAGCGGAACAGCTCGAGCGCCCGCTTCAGTTCCGGATCGGTTGGCTCCATGCCGCGCTGACCATTGGAGGCATACCACTTGGCGATTTCCACGCCGAGATGCGCTTCAGTGGGGTCGACGGGCAGGCAGTGCAGCGGGTCCAAAAACATCTGTTCCGAGCCGCCGTTTGTAAAGATGTTGATCTGGTCCTGGTTGGCGGCGATGCGCTCCATATAGAGGCCGCGTTCCATTTGCTTCACGTCGGCGTAGATGCCGATCTTGCGCCACTGCTGGGCCACCATCTCGGCGTGTTTCGGCCAGTCCAGCAGGGCATTCATGGCCTGGATCTGGATCACCAGCCGTTCGCCGTTATCTGTGCGGAGCCGATAGCCGTCACGGTCCTTTTTGGCCAGACCCAGCGCATCCAGCATCTTGTTGGCGCGATCCGGGTCAAAGGTGGACCACTTGGTGCGCCACTCCGGCCCCGGGCTTTCCGGCATCATGTCGGCGGGCGCCGCCGAGCCCGGCGTGCCGAGGCCGAGCCAGAACGTCTCGTTGAGTTGGTCGCGGTCGATGCCGAGGGACAACGCACGGCGGAAGTCGGCCGTCTGCAGCCACTTCGCCACCTCGGTGTCGGCCACGTAGCTGAGATTGGTCTGCAAGACCGTGTCGGCACCGTGGTAGGCTAGGTCCAGATGCACGTCGTAGTTGCCGCGCTCGCGGTTATCGAGGATGAGCGGCAGCTTCTGCAAGTCGATGTGGCGCTCCTGCATATCATACTCACCGGCCATGGCGCGCAGGTTCACCACCTCCATGCCCCCGGCCAGCGTCATGACGACGTTGTCGATATAGGGAAGCTGGTTGCCCTCGGTGTCGACCGCCCAATAGTACGGGTTGCGGTCCATCGACCACACCGACGTGTTGATCGGATGAACGGTGTGCCAGGGGCCGAGCGTGGGCAGCTCCGGATTAAGCTGCCAATCTTTCTTGAAGGCCAGCAGGCGCCCCCAGTTCTCATAGCCCGACTCACGGGCGCGGCGGTTCACCTCGGTCTCGGAGGAATATTTCGGTAGGAACTGCTTCAGGTAATGGCCCGGGCTATAGCCGCCGTAGCTTTGGCCGATCGATTGCCGCAGGGACTGACCGCCGCCCATCAGCGTGTCGCCGGTAAGTCTGTCGATGAGCAGGAAGTAGGGGACGTCGAACTGGAACTGGACAGTGGAATCGTCGATTTTCACCAGCCGGCCGGGCTTACCAGCGGGCGACATTTCAGCGATCGGCGTCGGCACGATGTCCTTGTTCGAGTAGAGGTCCTCGTACCAGAACACGAAGTCGTCGGCGGTGAACGGTGCGCCGTCGCGCCATTTCATGCCCTTGCGCAGGAACAGGGTGGTGGTCTTGCCGTCGCGGCTCATTTCCCAGTGCTTGGCGACGCTGGGCACTATCTTGCTACCGGTGGGGTCCCAGAACAGCAGCTTGTCGGAGGAGTTGAGTCGATTGCCGTTCTCACCGTCCGATGGGCCGACAAAGCCGCGCCGCCAGGTGCCGCCGTAGCGGCCGATGCTCTGCAGCGGCTTCAACACCAGGGGTTCGCTGGGCAGGCGCTGCTGCACCGGCGGCAGCTTGCCTTGCCTGACCAGTTCGGCCAGCATCGGCGCTTCGTTGAAGGCGGTCGGGATGGTATCGACCTGCGTGGGACCTTCCAGCATGCCGACAAGACCGGACGCATGGAAGTTGCTGGTCTGGGTGACATTCTGGGCCGACGTCCGGGCCGCTGGCGCCACGACGGAGGCCAGTGCCGACGCATAGCCCAGAATCTGCCTGCGTGTGGTCATGATATCCTCCCGGGAACCCGGCGTTTCACCGTTACACGTACTATTTTGGTGATGATTTTAGCCCGCTTTCTCCATTGGATCGGCGCCGATCGAAATCCCGTCAGTCTGTTCGTTGTCGTGACGTTTCCAATGCGATAGACGGATTTCCCGACTGGGTCTGGGTTCGGCGCTTCTTCACGGTCATGCGCTCCTAAATCGTCCGCGATCCTGGCTGGTGCATGCCGACCAGGACGGTGCCGAGGTCGGCCGCTGCGAGCTCCGGCGCCGTCTTGTAGCGATAGCAGGCCACCGCGCGTACCGGCGCAGTCTGGAACAGCGGCGGCACCGCTTCGGCGCATTCGGCCATGGCCAGGGGGCAGCGGTCCATGAAGCTGCAGCCGCCGGGGGGGACCGCCCCGGCCATCGCCGTCTCCGCTGCACTTCCCCAGTTGCGCTCGGTGCTCACGCGCGGGATGGAACCGATCAGCAACTGCGTGTAGGGATGTTCCGGTTGCGTGACGATGCCCTCGACCGCGCCGGCCTCGACCACGCCCGCGCGATACATCACCAGGATGTTGTGGCTGATCTGGTAGGCCGTCGCCAGGTCGTGCGTGATGTAGACGATGCTGATGCCCAGCTCCTCGTGCAGCGAGCGCAGCGAACCCAGGATGGTTGCCCGCAGCGAGGCGTCGACCATCGACACCGGCTCGTCCGCGACGATCAGCTTCGGCCGCAGCAGCAATGCGCGCGCCACCATGATGCGCTGCCGCTGGCCGCCGCTGAGCTGATGGGGGAAGCGGCCAAGGATCTCCTCCGGCTGCAGCCCCACCGCACGCAGGGCCGCCTCGATCTGCGCCCGCCCCTCCGCCGCGTTGGCGGCCAGGCGGAACTTGCGCACCGGCGTCGTCAGCACATGGTCGACGCGGTAGAACGGGTTGTAGACCTCGTACGGGTCCTGGAAGATCGCCTGCACTTCGCGGCGGAACGTCATCCGCGCCCCGGCGGCGATCGCGCGCAGGTCGTCGCCGCGATACAGCACCCGCCCCGTCGACGGCACCTCCAGGCCCAGCAGGATGCGCGCCAGCGTGGTCTTGCCGCTGCCGCTTTCGCCGACCACCGCGGTGATCGACGGCCGGGCCTCGTCGATCGCCAGCGACACGTCCCTCAGCGCGGTCAGCGGCCCATAGGTCTTGCCGGCATGCTCGGCCCGCAGCAACACGCTCATGCCCCCGCCTCCGCAAGATGGCAGGCCACGACGGCGTTTTCGCCCACCGCCTGCAATGTCGGCGGCTCGCGGCGGCAGCGCTCGAAGGCCAGCGGACAGCGCGGATGGAAGGCGCAGCCAGGCGGCAGGTCGCGCAGCAGCGGCGCCAGGCCGGGAATGCCCTGCAGGCCGCCCCTGTGCTCCAGCGACGGCAGGCTGGAGATCAGCGCCCGCGTGTAGGGATGGCGCGGCGCGGTGACCATCTCGCCGACCGGCGCCACTTCCACCAGCCGCCCGGCATACATGATGCCCAGACGATCCACGAATTGCGCCATCAGCCCCATGTCGTGGCCGACCAGGATCACCGCGGCGCCGAGATCCTTTTGCACCCGGGCCAGGGTTTCCATCACCTGGCGCTGCACCACCACGTCGAGCGCGCTGGTCGGCTCGTCGGCGATGATCACGCGCGGGCGCAGGCAGATGGCGATGGCGATGCAGGCGCGCTGCTTCATGCCGCCGCTCAACTCGTGCGGATACATCCGCGCGACCGTCGGCCGCAGCCCGACCGTCGACAGCAGATCGGCGATGCGCGCGTCCAACGCTGCGCGCGACAAGGACAGGTCGTGATCGGCGAGTGCGTCCTCGATCTGCTGGCCGATCCGCATCACCGGATTGAGCGAGTTCATCGAGCCCTGCGGCACCAGCGCGATGCCGGCCAGCCGCAGCCGGCGCATCGCCTCCTCGTCCAGCCCCGACAGCTCCTCGCCGTCCAGCCGCACGCTGCCGCCGTCGATGCGCCCGGGCGGGCGGATCATGCGCAGGATCGCCAGCGCCATGGTGGATTTTCCGCAGCCGGATTCGCCGGCCAGCCCCAGCCGTTCGCCGGATGCCAGGCTGAAGCTGACGCCGTCCACCGCGCGCACCACCCCCAGCGGATGCGCGAACGACACCCGCAGGTCGCTCACCTCCAGGACGGGCTTGCTCATGCCGATTTCCTCAGCCGTGGATTGGCGATTTCGTCCAGCCCCACGGTCACGAAGAACAACCCCAGGAACACGATGACGATGATGACGATCGGCGGCACCCACCACCACCACCAACCGTTGATCATCGCCGCGTAGAAGTTCACCCAGTACAGCGTCATCCCCAGCGTCGGCGCGTCCATCGGCCCCAACCCCAGCACTTCCAGCCCGATCGAGGCCAGGATCGCCGACGACACCGAGCTCACCAGGGTGGCCGCCATGTAGGGCATGAGGTTCGGCATCAGTTCGCGGAAGATGATCTCCGGTCCGCTCATGCCCGACATCGCCGCGAGCTCGACATAGCCTCGCTCGCGCAGCGTCAGCACCTGCGCGCGGATGGTCCGCGTCGGATTGAGCCAGGCCAGCGAGGCGACGATCAACGCCATCTGGTTCACCGTCAGGCTGCCCCGGATCGACACCGCGATGAGGATCAGCACCAGCAGGCTCGGCACGGTGAGCCCGACATCGGCGACGCTGCGGATCAGCGTATCGGTAAGCCCGCGATAGAACGCCGCGGTAAACGCCAGTACCGCGCCGATGCCGACACCGAGGAAGCCGGCGATGAAGCCGATGCGCAGCGTCAGCGGCGTGCCGACGACCATCACCGCGAACAGGTCGCGCCCGGTGCGGTCGGTGCCGAACGGATAGTCCCACGAGGGCGGACGCAACGTCGGCACCGACAACGACCGCGCGTTCTCGGTATCCACCAGAAAGCTGCCGATGCCGACGAACAGCACCAGCGCCAGCAACATCAGCGTGCCGACCAGCAACGAGCTGTTCCGCCCGATATAGGAGATCATGCCGCGCATCGTTGCCTCACGTCCGCCGGTACGAAATGCGCGGGTCGAGCAGCGGATAGGCGATGTCCAGCAGGAATGTCGCCAACCCCAGCGCCGCGATCACCGTGAATACGATGCCCTGGATCAGGAACTGGTCGTTCTCCTGGATGGCGTGGAACAGCAACGCGCCGATACCGGGAAAGCCGAAGATCACCTCCACCAGCACCGCGCCGGAAAGGATCTGCCCGAGCGCCAGCACCAGCGCCGTGGTCTGCGGCAGGATGGCGTTGCGCACGCAGTAGCGCAGGAACACGGTGCCCGGTCGCAGCCCCTTGGCCTCGGCGAAAATCACGTAGTCCTCGCCCATCGTCGTCACCATCATGCCGCGCATCGCCAGCGCCCAGCCGCCGACCGAGACCAGGATGATCGACAGCGCCGGCAGGAGCGAATGCGCGGCCACGTCGCTGATGAATTCCCAGTCCAGGCCGGGCGCCGCGCCGGGGCTGTAGCCGCCGAACATCGGCAGCATCTGCAGCTTGAAGGCGAACACATAAACCAGGATCAGGCCGAACAGGAAAAACGGAATGGCGTGCAGCGCCCATAACGGTGGCATCAGGTAGCGCATCCAGGCCGGCGCTCGCGGCCAGGCCAGCAGGGCCCCCAACAGCGTGCCGATGGCGAACGACAGCAGCGTGGTCGTGGCCAGCAGCCCGACCGTCCAGGGCACCGCCTCGGCGATGAGTTCCTTGACGGTACGGGGATAGCTGGAGATCGAGTAGTTGAAGTCCAGATGCGCGACATCGTACAGGTAGCTGCCGTACTGTACCAGCAACGGCCGGTCCAGGCCGAAGCGCGCATCGTACTCCTTGACCATTTCCTCCATGCCGGCCTGAACGTGCCCGCCAATGCCTGCCTCGGCTAGCAGCTTGGTGCGTACCGGATCCTGCCCCGACAGCTTCGGCAGGAAAAAGTTCAGTGTCGCTGCCACCCAGACAATCAGCAGGAACACGCCGAAGCGCTTGAGGACATACACGGTTTGCATTGGAGACCTTCAGCTCTTGCCCCGGAAGCGGTGGGCCGGCCGGGCACTCGCATGCCCGGCCAGTCACCTTCAGACGGTCTGCAGATTCGCCAGCACAAGTCCCCAGGTCAGAGCCCAATGCGTGGGGCTTATGTACGGATCCTCGACAGTTGGCCAGTTCTTCCAATAGGTGGTGTTCATGGGAATGCGATGGAAGTTTTGCACCAGCTGGATGTCCGGCAGCTCGGGCAGCCAAATCTCCATCGCTCGCCGCCACTGTGCCGAAAGCTTCTGAACGTCGTTAGGGTCGGTGCCGTACATCTCGTCGACGATCTTGTCGTACTCGGCGTTCTTCCAGCGCGAAAAATTCGCCTGATGACCGCCGGGCACCGCGATACTGGTGCCCTGGTAGAGCCGCAGCGTATTGTAGGGCTCGTTGATACTGCCGCCATGGCCATAGATAGCGCCGGTGAACTTGCCCTGCTGGAAACGATCGTCGAAGTCCGGCGGCAGCGAGAAGGTGGCCTCGATGCCGCGTCGTTTCAGCTGCTCCGATAGCACCGGCCCGATGGCGGGGCCGCTGGTGCCGAATCCAATGAGGTCGATCTTGATGTGCGCGCCCTTGGCGTCGGCCCAGAAGCCAGTGCTGTCCTTCTTGTAACCCTTGGCGGCCAACAGCGCGTCGCCCTTCTTGGCGTTCACTTCCAGCGTATCGTATTTTGCAAGCAGGTCCGTTACCGCTTTGAAGTACGGCTCCAGCGACTTGAACGCCGGTAGTGGCAGGGGTGAGGTCTGGCCCGCACCAGCGTAGCCGACATCGACGATCTGCTGGCGGTCAGCGTAGTAGCTCATCGCCCAGCGCACGTCCTTGTCGTCGAACGGCTTCACTTCGTTGTTTACGTATAGCGAAATCGGCCACCAGTCCAATGCGCCGAACGGCGGCTTGCGGCCGGCAAAGGTGGTGATCTTCTGACTCCGCTGAAAGAGAGTCGGGAAGATCGTCGGGTTCATCGTTGCGCAGGCATCGACCTGGTTGGTGATGATCGCCTGCGCCGCCTGCTGCTCGGCGACGGCGGGCAGCCAGATGTGGCGAAGCACCTGTGGCAGTGGCGCTAGCTTGGCATCGGCCGCCCACCAGGTTGCACGCCGATGGAAAACCTTCTGTTCCGCCGAGGCGGCCGTCACCTGCCAAGGTCCGGTGCTGACCGGCCAGCCTTTGCCAAGGTCGAAATGTTTGAAGGTGGTCCAGTCTTGCCCCTCAAAGATGTGCTTCGGCACAATGTAGACACCAATATCGTATTTATACGTCATCAAAAAGAAAAACCGCGGCGATGGGATCACGAAGTCAACCACCACGGTATTGGCGTCGGTCGCAGTCGCCTTCGCCACCGCCTGCTGCACGTCGATACCCCATTTAACTTTGGGGCCGTAGTCTCGCAGGGTGTTCAGCGTGTACGCGACGTCCTCAGCGCTAAATGGGGCACCATCGCTCCACTTGATGCCGGCCCGCGTCTTGATAGTCAGTTGCTTGAAGTCACTCGAGTAATTGTAACTCTCGGCAAGCCACATATAGGTCTTGCCGGTAAAGGCGCTGTAATAGGCCAGTGGCTCATAGATCAGGTTCGGCCCATTCTGGTGGTTGGCGCCAACGCAGTAGGCGTTCCACAAATCGAAATCGGGCCAGCGCCCGTCGCGACCGTTGTTCGCCACCAGCGTCATCGTTCTGTCGCGCGGCACTACGGCCGGTTGTGCCGATGCGGAACTACCGCTCCACGGTGCCAATGTCGCGAGCGCACCGGCGGCGAGGCCTGCTTTCATGAGGTCGCGACGTTGTGGCTGCATTCCTGATAGTTTCTTGGGCATGGCGACTTCCTTTCCTGATTCCCGCGGTCATAATTCCGCGGACGGTCGTGTTCGACTCTTCGCGTTCATTCTTCGGGAGAAGTCTGAGTTCCGGGCTGCGGCAGCTATCTTTCGTATCTGTACAGTCTGATCTTCACGACCCTTGGTGTCGGTTCCCAGAACTTAACCTGGGTGCCGGTCTGGCCCAGCCCAATGAGCCGGGCATGATCGTATGAAGTGATGATCTCGTCGCCATTGAGCCGCCTGCCGCGTTCCCAGCTACCGTTGCGGTAGGTGACTTCATCGACCGAGAGCAGCGCGGCAATCCATCCATCGCCTTCGAGCGGCTCGTGGCGGATCTGCACACCGTAGCCGGCGACAAGGAATTCTTCTGGACCGGTCTGCATAACTAGGCAATAGCCCCAGTTATCGATTGGCCAGTCGGGTGAACGCCAATAGTGATTGAGGGTGATGATCCACCGGTATGCGCCCATGATGAAGCTTTGTTCGGGCTGATCCAGGCTGGCGCGGGGCGCCAACTTGAAAGAAGCTGGAACGGTGTGCTGGCGGCAAACCCGGGCGCTGCAGATGGTACCGGCGGCTTGGTGCTCGAGGATCACCGGCGCGATCTCGTTCAGCAGTCCGTAGGCGTGGTGGATCGGGCCGTAATCGTGGTCAAGCACTCTATCTTCGATGCCGAAGATCGAGTAGCCGATTGCCCCTTGTCCAGCCGCATAGAAGGCGTCGGCTGCACCTTCGAGCTCGGCAGGCGCCTCGGGGATGAACAACGGATTTCCCGCCCGATTAAATCCGGCCAGTGTTTGTTCGAAATCGGCGCGGTAGATGTCCGGGCAAATCATGTCGATTGAAGGTGCGCCCGCCTTCCAGATATCAATCACGGCGGCGATCGGACCGCCGATCGCAGAGGGTCCTGCCTTGCGGGGGCTGCCGAGCACCGACGGCAACGACGCGTTGGCGAACATCGGGATGTCATAGGCAGCCTTGCCAGCCGTCGCTACGTAATCGAGGAAGCGCGCATAATGCCAGGCCATGAAGACGTGTTCGGCGGATTGCTCGTTGCCAAACACCTCGGGCCAGGTGCCGCTGGTTCTTTGGCCCGCCCAGAACTCGAGTGTCTCCGGCACCAACGTTTCCTGATGGTCGATCAGGTAGGACAGCAGCGCGTCTGGCACTGGCCCGGCGAAGGCAGCCTCCGCGAGCGGGTGGCGATCCCGCACATCGCCGTTGAGTCCTACCTCGTTTTCCACCTGAACCAAGATTGTCGTGTAGGTACCCTCGTCCCGGCGCCGAATGTGCTCCATGAGCGCGGCGAACGCCCGCGCCGTGGCATCGCGTGTCTCGAGTCCCAACGTGCTGAGGATTTCGAGATTGCCCTGTACCGAACGGGCGCGCGGGAAACGCTTCAGGTCATGCTTGATCCATTCGGGCGCATAGTGGCTCAGTCCGTTTTTCCAGGCGCCGAACCAAAGTGGCACCAGCCGCATTCCGTTGCGACGAGCATCGTCGATCAGTTCGTCGATGACCGCAAAGTCGTAGTGGCCTTCCACCGGCTCCATCAGATCCCAAGGAACTGCGGCCAGCACCGTGTTCACGTTGGTCCTGACACATTTGTCCCACACGCCCTTCATCCATTCGCGGCTGGACGAGGAAGAATTCCGCACCTCACCCGCCGTAAGAAGCATCGGCCTTCCATCGACATAGAGCTGCACAGCTCCACAGGTCTTGCGGAGTTGTGGTTTCAGCACGGGGCGATTGTCGGCCTGCTCACTCAAGCGGGTCTCCCATGGGCTCGTCGGAAGAGGAATCGATGGCACACCAGACTAGTCCGCTAAGCGATGCGTCGGTAGCCCCTTTGCCCCGGCATTGAGGGTCATTACCGTGCCTGCCAGTGGAGGCTGTTAGATTTGCTCGATCGCAAGACCCCGGGTCAGGCTGGTCACATAAAGCGCTCCCAGGTCCGGGGCCGCCGAAGCATGGCATGGTTGGCCGGAAATTCGGCATGTCGCTCGAAGTCAGCAATTCGCATTGCGGCGAAAAGAGGTTGAGCCGGTTCGCCGACGGTCCGGCGCTCCAGTAGCAATCTTCGGTGTCGCACGCAGCGCCGTCCGCGCGTCCCGTTTCGGTGGTGAGCGTCGCGAAGCGCCGACGACGAGAGGTGCGTCCGGTCGTCGGGTCGAAATCGAACGCATCCACCCAGGGGTCGCGGAAATCGGGGAAATACATCGTGGCCCCCGCGGCATCCCACGCCAAGCCGTTGGCGACCTGGAACCCTATGCCGACGACTTCGGCACGACCGGAGGCATCGACGCGATAGAAGCAAGCAATCGGCTCCTTGTCCTGGCGTTCATCCATGCTGCCGACCCATAAGGCACCGTCGAGTACGACCCTGCCCCCAGACCGGGCATCCACCGATCTCGTGTCGCAGTTCGCTTGTGATGGAAAAGAAATTACCCATGACCGTACAGACGATAGCTGCGCGCAGCTCTCTCCCATATTTTGAACCTCGCCTGTATACGAACGGATGCGCCGGCACGCAAGGCATTTTTCCGAGCCGTTGCAGCTATTGCTATTCAGCATGGTGCCCGAAAGAGACTTGCCGCATACGCTAGTGGCAATTAGTGTTTCCACTCGATGGGCGTTTGGCTTAATGCAAAAGGTAAACGCCCGGCCAAGGCAGGTGGTCGCCAGATGATGCGGGAGGTGGTGGGCTATGTCGAATGAAGTTGGCCAGTTCTGGGTCCTGTTTGGTGGTCACGCGAACGGACCCAACCAGATAAAAGTGGCGCGCTTCAATTCCGAAACCGGTAGCATTTCCACGCCGGAGCCGATGGTGTCGACACCCAATCCGGGCTATTTCGTGTTGACGCCCGACGCGCGCTTTCTGTACACCTGCAACCAGGTAGACGGCTACGAACCCGGGGTCAGCGGCGGCATTTCCGCCTTTGCCTTCGACGACCGAACGGGACATCTTACGCCGCTGAACAGCGTTTCATCCCACGGCATCGATCCGAGCCATCTTGCCTTCGATCGATCCTACCGGCATATCTTTGTCGCCAACTACACCTCCGGAACCTTTGCCATTCGTCATATCGAAGCCGACGGATCACTCGGACGCGAAACGGCGCTCCGCACCCTGGTGGGAAAGAGCGTTCACCCCGATCGTCAAACCCACGCCTACGCCCATTCTTCTGTGCTCGACTCGAGCGGCCGCTATGCACTTGTGTGCGACCTCGGATCGGACAAGGTGTGGATCTTCGCCTACCGAGAGGAAACCGGTGCGTTGGTAGGTGAACCAACATTCGCATCCACACCGCCGGGTGATGGAGCGCGCCACATAGGTTTCCACCCGAACGGACGGTGGCTGTATGTGAATGGCGAAATGGGCAATTGCGTCTGCCGGTATGACTGGGACGCCGGCCCAGGCACACTCACCTTCCGATCGCGCGCAACGACCTTGCCGCCCGAATTCGAGGGCGTAAGCACGACGGCCGAAATGCTGGTGTCCGATAACGGCAGGTTCATCTATGTCACCAACCGCGGGCACGATTCCGTGGTCACCATGAACATCGATCAGGCTACCGGCGATCCCACCGCCGTCGCGTTCGTTCCGACGGGCGGCGGCAAGCCCAGGAACATGGCATTCTCGCCAGATCGGAGCTGGCTATTGGTGACCAATCACCTCGGCAACAATTTCACTATCTACGCCGTCGATGAAGAGACCGGTCGGCTGAAGCAGCATGGCCCGTCGATCGGGCTTGAAGCGCCCTACTGCCCGCGCTTCGTAGCCATACGCGCGGCCTGACGCCAAAACCTTGGGGCATGATCGCCTGCGGTAGTCTAAGCGATCATGCCCGAGGTTTTTTCCTGAGAGCGCAAGTTACGCTTTCCGACGCAACGCCCTCAAACCATCACGATTCAGCCGGCAAACGGTGAGCGCACTTGCGGCGCCAGATTGAACCACACCGATTTTTCGCGCACATAGTCGTAGATCACCTGCGAGCCGCCCTCTTTGCCAATGCCGGAGTGCTTGAAGCCGCCATACGGCGATAGTTGCGAGGTCTGGCGATAGAAGTTGACCCAGATGGTACCGGCGTCGACGGCGGCCACCACCCGGTGCGCGCGGGCAATGTCGCGTGTCCAAACGCCGCCGGTCAGGCCAAAACGTGTGTCGTTGGCGATTTGGATTGCCTGTTCTTCCGTATCAAAGGCGATCACCGCCGCGACCGGCCCAAAGATTTCCTCCTGGGCAAGGCGCATTTTGTTGTCAACATCGACGAAGACCGTGGGTTCGATGAATAAACCGGCTCCTCCGCCGATCTGCACCGGTTTTCCGCCGCTGTGCAGCCGCGCACCTTCGGCCTTTGCACTTTCGATGGACTTGAGGATCCATTCATATTGTGGGCGCGTGGCGATGGGCCCGATTTCAGTGGCCGGGTCCATAGGATCCCCCATGCGCCCCTTCCTGCCCAGTGCCGCAAATGCCTCGACGAACCTGTCGTGGATGGATCGCTGTACCAAGATCCGCGAGCCTGCCGTACAGCTTTGTCCGGCCGAGGTGAAAATCCCGGTAACAGCACCCCGCACAGCGTTATCGAAGTCGGCATCCTCGAAGATGATATTGGCCGCCTTGCCGCCCAGCTCCAATGATGCGTGCTTGATGTCTTTCGACGCGGCCTCATACACTTTTTGGCCGGCGGTCTCGCCTCCGGTGAAAGCCACCTTGGCGACCAGCGGGTGCGCCATCAGAAGTGAGCCGGTCTCGCTTCCTGTCCCTGTTACGACGTTGAAAAGTCCCGGGGGGAACCCGGCTTCCTTCACTAACTCGGCAAAGATCAAAGTGGAGGTCGAGGTGAATCTAGATGGTTTGACGACAAGCGCGTTACCGGCCGCGAGCGCTGGCGCCACTTTCCAGGACAGCAGACGCAACGGGGAATTCCATGGCAGGATCGCGGCGACCACGCCAATCGGCTCATAAAGCGTGAAATTGAAAAGGTCCGGATTTTCGGTCGGCAGAACCCGGCCCTCGATCTTGTCGGCCAGTCCTCCATAATAATAGTACCACTCGGCGGTGTTGCGCATCTGAGTACGCATCTCACCAATTGTCTTGCCGTTGTCCCGAACCTCGGCTGCGGCGAGCTTATCGACATTAGCCTTGACCAAATCGCCCAGTTTTCGCAACAGGGCTGCCCGCTGGACCGGCGCGGCACGCCAGGATCTTTCCGACATGGCGCGATGCGCGGCACGCACTGCACGATCGACGTCGTCGGCCGTTGCATTCGCTACGCGTGCCCAGTGTTCCCCAGTGTAGGGGTTTTCAGTATCAAAATAGCCGCCGGAAGACGGCGGCGTCGAAGAATTATCGATAAACAGGTTGAACGTTTCCATTTTCTACCCCAACAGAATGTCTTCTTGGCCGGGACTTTGGTCAATCATATGAGCCCTCACAGATTGAACACGATCAGCCGCTGTTCGGTCATTTCGCGAATGGCGTAGCGTGGGCCCTCGCGGCCGATGCCGCTGTCCTTCACGCCGCCGTAGGCCAATTGGTCCGTGCGAAACGTCGACGTGCCGTTGATAATGATGCCACCGACGCGCATCGTGCGCGCGACCTTCAGCGCAAGCTCGAGGGATTTGGTGAAGATGCCGCCCTGCAGGCCAAGCGGCCGCTCGCTGATCTCGGCGATCACCGGGTCGATGTCGGAATACGGGCGAACCGTCATCACCGGGCCGAAGATCTCTTCGCAGACCACCGGCATGTCGTTGCGCACGCCGGTCAGGACGGTCGGCTCGTAGAGCGCGCCGCGTCGGACGCCGCCGGTCACGGCCCGCGCCCCCGCGGCGAGGGCCGACTGCACGGTGCGGTCGATGCGCTCGGCGGCACCCTGGTCGATCACCGTGCCGATCTCGGTGGCCGGGTCGAGCGGATCGCCGAGCTTCATGGCGAGGACTTCGGATTCCAGCTTGTCCATGAAGCGCGCGAAGGCGGCCTCGTGCACATAGACGTTCTGCACCGAGATGCAGCTCTGGCCGGCCAGCCGCATCGCGTTGCGCGCAACCAACGGCGCTGCTGTCTCGATATCGGCGTCATCGTGCACGATGCTGGGCCCGATGCCGCCCAGTTCCAACGCGACGCGCCGGAGCCCGGCGGCGGCCCGGATCGCGCGGCCGGCGCGCGTGGAACCGGTGAAGGTGATGAACTCGACCCGCTCGTCGCGCACCAACGCGGGGCCGATTTCGGCGCCGTACAGCACGTTGAGGAAGCCGGGTGGAACGCCGCCGTCCACGAAGCATTCGATCAACCCGTGGATGACGCCCGGGCATTGCGGGGGCGCCTTCAGCACCACCACGTTGCCCGCCGCGATCGCGGGGCCGATCTTGTGGCAGGCCAGGTTGACCGGCGCGTTGAACGGCGTGATCGCGGCGACGACCCCGATGGGGAAACGCAGCAGCATGGCGATCTTGCCGAAGCCCATCGGCGAGGCATCGAGGGGAACGTGCTCACCTTCGATGCGCACCGCCTCTTCGGCGGAGAGGTTGAGGGTGTCGACGGAGCGGTCGATTTCCGCGCCGCTGTCGCGGATCGGCTTGCCGGTTTCCCGGCTCATCGTCTCCGCGATGGCGGGCCTGCGCGCGACCAGCAGTTGGGCCACGCGACGCAGGATCTTCGCCCGTTCGGTCGCCGGCAGCTTCGCCGCGGCGGCTTTCGCGCCGACCGCCGCCGCCAGGGCGCGGTCGAGGTCCGTCGCGTTCGAGCGCGGCGCCGTCGAGACCGGCGCACCGCGATACGGGTCGCAGATATCGTAGGTCGCCGCGGCCGAGACCCATTCGCCGCCGATCAGCATCGGCACCCGGATGGGGGCAGGTTC
>CAIMEK010000128.1 GCA_903839965.1 uncultured Acetobacteraceae bacterium
CCGCGTCTTCGATGACGCCGATGCCATCGTCAATCACTGCTGCGACGCCTGGAACAAGCTCGAGGCCCAGCCCTGGACCATCATGTCTATCGGCCTGCGCGACTGGGCACACGGGTTCTAATCAGCGAGTCTTGGTATGAATTCCAAAAGGCAAATAGCAGCTTACGATAACCCACTATAGTCATAAATCAAAAGTGGTATACGACCAAAATAGCAACCAGGACCGCCGTTGTACCGAAGGTTGTGAGGTGATTTTTCTATGGCTTTCCGATAGCTCGGATTGATTATGGCAGCGCCGCAATGAGAGCGGTATCAGTTGGTCGCTTTCCCGCTGGAAAGTCATGCCGTGGTACCCCCATCACCAGAGGCGTCCCGGTCGGGCTCTGGCGCGGAGTTGGTGCAGGTGTTTGCCGTGAATTATGCGGGCCTGAGCAGGCGTGCACGAAGGAGGTCCAGCTTCGCTCGTTCATACATCTGTCGCTTGACGAGCTTCAGCTTGGTGTCCTGACCCTCGGTCTGTCCGTTCGACCAGGTTTGCGTCAGAGCGGCGCATACACCGGCGCGATCTTGAACAATGCCCTTCGCAAAGGAGCCCAGCAGGCCGGGCATCGCATCTCTGATCCATGGCTCCAGATCGGCGCTCATGCGGCTTCGGATCATGCCATGGAACCGGTCCATGAGATCGCGCGCCGTCACCAGCGCGGGCACGGCGTCCTCGATGATCGCCACCGTGCGGGCGACGGCCTTGGATAGAGTCTCGCGTTCGCTCGTCATCATGCGGGCGATGCCGCGCGCCGACGGAACCTTGCGCGGCCGACCTCCGCCCGATGCGGCCCCTTCCTCTTTCCGTCGGCGTGTCGCCCATTCCGTGACCACACGAAGGCTCCCTGAAAAGCCGATCGCCTTCATCCGGCGCCACAGCGCGGCGCTGTTTCGACAGCCATTTGCCCAGTCTGCATCGAGTTGCTTCAGGAACGGGTCAAGCGAACACTGCCGGGCGCGGAAGACGTCGGTGCGGCCGCCGCGAACCACCTGGCGGACCAGCCCACGTGACTTTTTGGTGCGGCGAACAAACTCTTTGATCGATGCCCCTTGCTTCGCCAGCGCGAGGATGGCGGTGCTCTCCTCCTTGCGGCCCAGCCAGTCGGAATGCTGCCGGCGTTCGGCGCAACTCAGCACCTGGGGATCGACAACATCGGTGCCGACTGCCTTGCGTATCTCCCGCATCGACCGCTGGACAGCGACGAGGAACGCCGCACTGGCGTTCCATGGCATGGCGCTTTGGCCAAAACGTCTTCCTTCGCCACGCCCTAAGGGCCTGAGCCAAGATAAATGCTTCATCCGTCTGGTCGTCTCGGGATGAAGGTGTAGTTCCACTCGCCATGGAAGTTGGCGGGCTGGATGGTGAGGCTGGCCATCTCGGCGTTGGAAACCTTGATGCCCTTCTCGTAGCTGCTCTCGTCTAGTCGACAGGCGACGGCCAAGCCGGTCTTGGTGGTGGTGTTGGCGATCAGTTGCGCGATGACCTGATGGCTGACCAGCGGCTTGCCGCGCCAATTCTGGGTGATGAAGGCGAACAGGCGGTGCTCGACGCGGTTCCATTTGCTGGTGCCGGGTGGCAGATGGCAGACGGTAATCGCGATCCGGAGTTCGTCGGCCAGGACTTGCAATTCGCGCTTCCACAGCCGCACGCGCTCACCATTGCTGCCGCCGCAGTCAGCGGTGATCAGCAGCCGCGTTGCGGTGGGGTAGCGAGCCGCGCCGAGTTCGTGCCACCAGCGCCGGATGCTCTGGACGGCGAAGGCGCCAGTGTCGTGGGTAATGCCGACGTTGACCCACCCGGCGTTGGCGGCGATGTCATAGACCCCGTACGGGACCGCCTTGCCGAGTTCGGGGATGACGAAGTCATGCACTCGGACCGGCTCGGGCTGGCCCTTGGGGCGCAACTCACGGCCGCCATTCTTGAAGTCTTCGACAAGCTCCTTCTTCTTGGTATCGACTGAGATAGCGGGCTCGCCGGCAGCCTGGAACGCGGTCACCTGGGCATTGATGTGCTCGAACTGGGCATTGCGGTCGGGATGGCAGGCGCCTTCGCGCGTCTTGGCATTGGCTTGCAGGCTGAACCCCAGGCAGTGCAGCAGGCGGCCGACCAGCTTCTGGCCGGCAGTGAAGCCTCGTTCGGCGAGCGCCGCCGACAGATGACGCTGGCTCTTGCTGACCCACAGCAGGGCCGCCTCGGGATCGCCGCGGATCGACGACTGCACCAAATCGTTCAAGGCATCCAAAATCCCAGGCAGTGTCTTGATCGCCGGCTTGCCACCGCCGCCTGGGCGACGCACGCGGCCACCGATCTGGTCAATACCTGCCTGCAGGTCAGCCAGGCCACGATCGATCGTGCTGCGCGCAATCCCGGTTGCCCGCGATACCCCAACCACACCGCCACGACCCGCTGCGCGCGCCTCACTGGCCGCGAACAATCGCCGCCCGCGCTCATCCAGGAACGGCGCAAGCGCATCGAAGCGGGCCTTGATGGAGGCGACGTCGATCACACGCTCAGGATAAACGCTGCAGCCGCCAATTCACGCCAATTTCCAGATCCGTTCGTTGCGTTCTTGCCGCCCATCCGATTCTTTTCTTCCGATTCGGTTGTCCTGGCTCGGGCCCTTAG
>CAIMEK010000129.1 GCA_903839965.1 uncultured Acetobacteraceae bacterium
AACTCCGCCGCAAGCTCACGGAGCCCCACGCCGCAGGAACATTCAGGCATGGGCCCTTACAGTTTAACTTCGCGCCTATGGGGCTCCGCCCCTGGCCTTCCTAACTGCGGATCAACATCATGGCCTCGATTTCGACCACGATATTGCCGGGCAGGCTGCCCATGCCGACTGCCGAGCGGGCGGGGCGGCCTGAGTCGCCCAGCAGCTCGACGAACAGGTCGGTGCAGCCATTGATCACCTTGGGTTGCTGGGTGAAGCCGGCCGGTGCGTTCACCATGCCGAACACCTTGAGCACCGCCTCGACGCGGTCGAGCGAACCGAGCGCCGCGCGGGCGTTGCCGAGCAGCGCCAGCCCGCACAGCCGGGCCGCCTGGTAGGCCTGCTCGACGGTAAGCTCGCGGGTCACCTGGCCGGAGGGAAAGCCGGCCTCGACCTGCTGCGGCCCAACGCCGGACAGGAACAGGATGCCCGCGCCGATGCGCCACGGCACGTAGTTGCCGGCCGGCGTGGTCGGCGGTGGCAGGACGATGCCGAGTTCCTTCAGCCGTTGGTCAACGCTCATGTCCGTTTCCCCAATGTCAAAGCCAGGTCGCAAAGATTCAGGCAGGCGGCGGGAACACTGTTGCCAGTCGCGTCACCAGGCCGTCCGGCGCGGGGCGCGCCTGGTCGGCGGCCTCGCCGGAGGCGTACAGGCGCGGCCCCGCATCGTCGCCCTTTGGCGGCCCGCCGATGATGCCGATGTCGGCAACGCGCACGCCGGGCAGCGCGGCCGCGACGGCGTGCATGGTTTCGGGGCTGACCGCGTTGCAGTCGGCGAAGATCATCCCCGCCCCGCGCGGGCAGAGCACCGGCGCCAGCCGCGCGGCCAGGCCCGGCTCGTCGCCGGGCGGCAGGATCGAAAGGATGACATCGGCCCATGCGGCCAGCGTGACCGCCACAGGCGCGCCACGCGCGTGCAAACGCTTCGCCACCCCGGCACCCATGGCGCCGGGGGCAATGACGGCAACCCGCATCAGAACCTCATCGACAGTGCAAGCGAGCCGAACTGGTGCAACCCGCCCTTTTGGTGCTTGTACTCCTGGGTCTGGAATACATGGGTGTAGGTCAGCCGCACGCCATAGGCCATCAGCGCCAGCCCGGCCTCGAACTCGCCGACCGTCGGTATGATCGTCACGCTGCGGCTGTTCTGCCAGGTGTTGCCGTTCAGCGTGACGTCATGCGCCACCAGTTGGCCGTCGGCGCCGGCGAACACATACCAGGCGAACGGGCGGGTCGGGCGGAACACATCGGTACCGGTGACGCCGGGACGGGTGCGGGCCACGCCGTAGTCGCTGTCCAGCCCCTGGCCGATGCGCACCACCACGCCGGCCTGCGCGTAGACCCGCAGGTTGCCGGCCGAAGCGGTGAGTTCGGGCAGCGCGTCCGTTTCCAGCGCGCCGACGGCACCGATCGGCAACCGCCAGGTGCGTTCGCTGGTGATCTGCAGCAACGGCTCGTTGTGCAACTGGGTGTCCCAGCCCAGCGCATGCCGCTGGCCGATCAGGTCATGGAAGCCGTTCTGCACCTGCT
>CAIMEK010000130.1 GCA_903839965.1 uncultured Acetobacteraceae bacterium
CCACCCGGGCTGCGCCGGTCCGCACAGGTCGAACAGCAGTCGCATCAGCACGTAGAGCGCCACCTTGGTCGCCGCGCCGGAGAGCAGCGCCGAGGCGTGCCAGGGGGCGGCGACATGGGCGGGCGGCAGCCAGACATGCAGCGGGACGAGTCCGGCCTTCGCGCCAGCCCCCGCCAACGCCAGCACCAGCACCAGCGCGGCCCGCCAGCCCTCGGGGGGGTGCGCGCGCAGCGCGGCAAAGCGCAGATCGCCGCCGGCGCCGCCCGCCAGCACCGCCAGCGCCAGGACCAGGCAGGCCAGCGCCAGCGCCGCCATGCCGATCTGCAACAGCGCGGCGTCGCGCACCGCCGGGTCGGCATGCCGGGTCAGCACCAGGGCAAACGCGGCCAGCGACATCAACGCCAAGCCGAACACGAGAACAAAAGCATCGCCGGCCAGCAGGGTGAGCGCCATGGCGCCGAGCAGCGCGGGGAAGGCGGCGGCGGTGGCGTCATCGGCGGCCGGGTTGTCCAGCGCCGCGGTGGCGACGGCCAGCCCGACCGCCATGACCAGCAGCAGGAAGAAGCCGGACACCCCGTCCAGCGCCAGCGTCATCCCCGGGCCGGGCAAGCCAAGCGGCAGCGCGATCGCGACGGGGCCGGCGCCGGCGAGCTGGTAGGCCAGGGCGAGCAGCAGCCCGACGCCGCACAGGGCGGGACTGCCGAAGGCGGCGATGCGGCGAGGCACAACCACGCTCGCCGCGCCCACGGCCATCAGCGCGACGACGACAAGTGCAAACCCGATCAGGGCGAGCTGGGTCAGGGCGGTCGCACCCGGGGCGGCACGCGGGGGGGGACGTGTGTCACGCGGGCAGGATATACAGGTCGGCCGGCGAGTCGGAAGTGTCCGCACCGTAACGATCAGCCGCGCCCGCGCGCGAAGGAGCAAGCCATGCCTGCCATCCGCTGCGTCCGCACCATCCGCATCGCCGAGCGGCCCAATCTCATCTGGGTCGAGCTCGAGACCGACGACGGGCTGGTCGGGCTGGGCGAGACCTTCCGCGGCGCCCAGGCCGTCGAGGCGGTGCTGCACGAACAGGTGGCGCTCTGGCTGCTGGGGCGCGACGCGACCCGCATCGAGGCGGTGTCGCGGCATCTGCTGACGCCCTACCTGGGGTTCCACGGCAGCGGCGCGGAGGTGCGGGCGGCGAGTGCGATCGACCTCGCGCTCTGGGACCTGGCGGGCAAGCGGCACGGCATTCCGGTGCACGAGGCGCTCGGCGGGGCGGCGCGCACCGAAATCCGCGCCTACAACACCTGCGCGGGCTACGCCTACAACACCGCCGGGGTGGGTCGGCGGGCGATCGGCGCCGGCGATGCGGCGGTCGGGCCATACGACGACCAGGTGGCGTTCATGCGCGACGCCGGCGCGCTGGCGGAGAGCCTGCTGGCCGAGGGCTACTCGGCGATGAAGATCTGGCCGCTCGACACCTATGCCGAGGCCACCGGCGGGCAGGCGATCACGCTCGGCGAACTCAAGGCGGGGCTGGAGCCGTTCCGCAAGATCCGCGCCGCCGTCGGCGAGCGCATCGAGGTGATGTGCGAGCTGCACAGCCTGTGGAGCGCCACCGCCGCGGCCCGCATCTGCCAGGCGTTGGAGGAGTTCGGCGTGTTCTGGGCCGAGGACCCGATCGGCAAGATGGACGACGCCCGCGCGCTCGCCGACCTGCGCCGGCAGACCCGGGTGCCGATCTGTGGCAGCGAGACGCTGGGCGGGGCGGTGTCGTTCCGCCGGCTGCTGGAGGCCGATGCGATCGACGTGGTGATGCTCGACCTGGCGTGGTGCGGGGGGCTGACCGAGGGGCGCAAGATCGCCGCGCTGGCCGAGGCCTTCGCCCGGCCGCTGGCGCCGCACGACTGCACCGGTCCGGTGACGCTGATGGCTGGGCTGCAGCTCGCCCTGCACGCGCCGTCGGCGATTTTCCAGGAAGTGGTGCGGGCGACGCTGGCCACCTGGTACCGCGACCTCGTCACCGACCTGCCGGTGCTGGTGGGCGGCATGGCGCAGGCCCCCACGGCGCCGGGGCTGGGCACCGCGCTGCTGCCGGGGGTGCGCCGGCGGGAGGACGCGATGGTGCGGGAGAGCGGGGCGGCGGGCTGACGGGTGGGGTCAGACCTTTTCGACCTGGCCGTATTCCAGTTCGACGGGGGTGGAACGGCCGAAGATGGAAACGCTGACCTTCACCCGGCCCTTTTCCTCGTCCACTTCCTCGACCACGCCGTTGAAGCTGGTGAACGGGCCGTCGGCGACGCGGACCTGCTCGCCGACCTCGAACACCACCGACGGACGCGGCCGCTCGACGCCTTCCTGGGCCTGCTTGAGGATGCGCTCCGCCTCGGCATCCGAAATCGGGCTCGGCCGGGTCTTGGTGCCCAGGAAGCCGGTGACCTTGGGGGTGTCCTTCACCAGGTGCCAGGCCTCGTCGCTCAGCTCCATCTTCACCAGCACGTAGCCGGGGAAGAACTTGTGCTCGGCGTTGACCTTCTGGCCGCGCCGGACCTCGACCACCTGCTCGGACGGCACCAGCACCTCGTCGATCTGGTCGTCCAGGCCCTTTTGCTCGGCCTGCTCCTTGATGAGCTGGGCGATCTTCTTCTCGAAGCCGGAGTAGACGTGCACCACGTACCAACGCTTGGCCATCAGCCGAATACCCCTCAGCCCGTCGCGCCGAACAACATGCGCACGAACACGCCGATGATCTGATCGGCGGCGAAAAAGAACAGTGCGGCGAGCGCGGCCATGGCGAACACCAGGCCGGTCGTCACCAGCGTCTCCTTGCGCGACGGCCAGGTGACCTTGGTCATCTCGCTGCGCACTTCGCGGTAGAACTTCGCCGGATCGAACGCCGGGACAGCCATGCTCGTGGGTTGCCTTTCGAAACTGCTGCGTTGGCAGGGGTGGAGGGTCTCGAACCCCCAACCTCCGGTTTTGGAGACCGGCGCTCTAGCCAATTGAGCTACACCCCTACCGGCGCCCGGGCCGCGCGCCGAAGCGCCGCCGCGCGACCCGGGCACGGAGGCGGGTAGAAAGAATGCGGCGGGGCTTATGTCAAGGGCTGGTTGGCCCGGGAGCGTTGCGATCAGGGGTTGGGCGACCCCTCCGGGGAAGCGAGTGACCCCAGGGAGTGACCCCTTCCGCAAGGGAAGGGGGAAAAAAGGCAGGCGGCGCCGCCTGTCGGCGCTGCCGGGGAGCGGACCCGCTGATGCGCACATTGCGCGCGGTTGCTATGGGAATTATTCACCTTTTCAGCGACCATGATTCGCTCGCCCCGACACTGTTCCTGGGCTGCGCCGGCATCCTGCCGGTCAACGTGGTGCGTGCCGGACCGCGGAAAAGACCGATCAGGAGTTCAGATGCCCACCCTCGTATTGCTGCGGCACGGACAGAGCGTGTGGAACAAGGAGGACCTGTTCACCGGGTGGACCGATGTCGATCTGAGCGAGCAGGGGGTCGCGGAGGCGCACGCGGCGGGGCGCGCGTTGGCGGCCGCCGGGTTCCGCTTCGACGTGGCGTTCACCTCGGTGCTCAAGCGCGCCATCCGGACACTGCACTACGCGCTGGAGGAAATGGATCTGCTGTGGATCCCGGAGTTCAAGAACTGGCGGCTGAACGAGCGCCATTACGGGGCGTTGCAGGGGCTCAACAAGGAGCAGACGCGCCAGCGGCACGGCAAGGAGCAGGTGTTCGTGTGGCGGCGCAGCTGGGACGTGCCGCCGCCGGCGCTGGAATTGTCCGATGAACGGCATCCGCGCAACGACCCGCGCTACCAGGGCCTGCCGGCGAGCGACCTGCCGGCGGCGGAGAGCCTGCAGGACACGGTGGCGCGGGTGCTGCCGTACTGGCACGAAACCATGGCGCCGGCGTTGCAGCGCGGCGAGCGGGTGCTGGTGGCGGCGCACGGCAACAGCCTGCGCGGGCTGGTGAAGTACCTCAGCGGTGTGGCGGACGCCGACATCCCCGCCTTCGAACTGCCGACGGGGCAGCCATTGGTCTACGAACTGGACGCCTCCCTGCAGCCGGTCAGCCGGAAGTTCCTCCAAGGGTAAGCGGCGCCGGGCTGGCGGCCACGCCCGTCCGCGAGAGCGACCAGCCCTTCACCACGCCGAAGATCGCCGGGATCACCAGCAGGGTCAGCACGGTGGACGACACCATGCCGCCGACCATCGGCACCGCGATGCGCTGCATGAGTTCCGAGCCGGTGCCGGTGCTCCACAGGATCGGCAGCAGGCCGGCCATGATGGCGGTGACCGTCATCATCTTCGGGCGCACCCGCTCGACCGCACCCTCCATGATCGCCCGGCGCAGGTCCGCCTGCGTCAGCGCGCGCCCCTCCGCGCGACAGCGCTCGCGCTGCTCGGCCAGGGCGTGGTCGAGATAGATCAGCATGATGACGCCGGTTTCCGCCGCCACGCCCGCCAGCGCGATGAAGCCGACCGCGACGGCGACGCTCATGTTGAAGTGCATCCAGAACATCAGCCAGATGCCGCCCACCAGCGCGAACGGCACCGAGAGCATGACGATCGCCGTTTCGGTCAGCCGCCCGAAGTTCATGTAGAGCAGCACGAAGATCAGCAGCAGGGTGACCGGGACCACCACGGCGAGCCGGGCCTGGGCGCGCTGCATGTACTCGAACTGCCCGCTCCACTCGATGTGGGCGCCCGGCGGCATCGCCACCTGCGCCGCCACCGCGCGCTGCGCATCGGCGACATAGCTGCCGATGTCGCGCCCGTGCATGTCCACGTAAAGGTAGTTCACCAGCTGGGCGTTCTCGGTGCGGATGCTGGGCGGGCCACGCCGCACCGAAATGGACGCCAGCTGGCCCATGGGGATCGCCGGTCCGGTCGGGGCCTGCACCAGCACCTGCGAGGCGATGGCCTGCGGGTCGCTGCGCAGCGCCCGCGGATAGCGCACGGAAACGCTGTAGCGGGCGCGGCCCTCGACCGTCGTGGTGACGGTTTCGCCGCCGAGCGCGGTGGCGATGGCCTCCTGCACATCGCCCACGCTGAGGCCGTAGCGGCCCAGCGCCGCGCGGTCCGGCTCCAGCTCGAGATAGTAGCCGCCCTCGATCCGTTCGGCGAAGGCGCTGGTGGTGCCCGGCACGTTGCGCACCGCGGTCTCGACCTTGCGCGACAGCGCGTCGATGGCGGCGAGGTCGGGACCGTAGACCTTGACGCCGACCGGGGTGCGGATGCCGGTGGAGAGCATGTCGATGCGTGCCTTGATCGGCATGGTCCAGGCATTGCTGACACCTGGCATGCTCACGGCCGCGTCCATTTCGGCGATCAGGCTTTCGACCGTCACGCCGGGAGGCCATTCCGCCTCCGGCTTGAGGTTGATGACGGTTTCGAACATTTCGATCGGCGCCGGGTCGGTCGCCGTCAGGGCCCGGCCGGACTTGCCGAACACGCTGGCCACTTCGGGAAAGCCGCGGAGGATGCGGTCCTGGGTTTGCAGCAACTCGGCCGCCTTGGTGACGGACAGGCCCGGCAGGGTAACGGGCATGTAGAGCAGCGTGCCCTCGTTCAGCGTCGGCATGAACTCGGCACCGAGGCGGGCGAGCGGCCAGGCGGTGGCGCCGACGGCGACGAGGGCCAGCAGGATGGTCAGCGTTTTCGCCCTGAGCACGACGGCAATGAACGGGCGGTAGAGCCAGATGAGCAGCCGGTTCACCGGGTTGCGGCCTTCGGGCAGGATGCGGCCGCGGATGAACAGCAGCATCAGCACCGGTACCAGCGTGATCGAGAGCAGCGCGCCGCTGCCCATGGCGAAGGTCTTGGTGAAGGCGAGCGGGCGGAACATGCGCCCTTCCTGGTCCTCCAGCGTGAACACCGGCAGGAACGACACGGTGATGACGGCAAGGCTGAAGAACAGCGCGGGGCCGACCTCGATCGCCGCCTCGGTCAGCACCTTGATGCGCGAGCTGCCGGGCGGTGCACGCTCGAGGTGCTTGTGGGCGTTCTCGATCATCACGATGGCGGCGTCCACCATGGCGCCCAGCGCGATGGCGATGCCGCCCAGGCTCATGATGTTCGAGGTAAGGCCGAGCAAATGCAGCAGCGTCATGGCAATGAGCACGCCCACCGGCAGCATGACGATGGCGACCAGCGCGCTGCGCACGTGCAGCAAAAACACCACGCACACCAGGGCGACGATGGCGCTCTCTTCGAGCAGCGTGCGCTTCAGCGTGTCGATGGCGCGCAGGATGAGGTCGGAACGGTCGTAGACCGACGTGACGGTCACGCCGCCCGGCAGGCTTGCCGCGACGTCCGCCAGGCGCTGCTTGACGCTGCGGATGACCGCAAGGGCATTCTGCCCCTCGCGCTGCAGGACGATGCCGCTCACCACCTCGCCCTCGCCGTTGAGCTCGGCGATGCCGCGGCGTTCCTCGGGGCCGAGTTCGACGCGGGCCAGGTCGCGCAGGCGGATCGGCACGCCGTTCTGCATGGTCAGCACGATCTGCTCGATGTCGTCCACGCCACGCAAATAGCCGCGGCCGCGCACGAGGTACTCGGTTTCCGACATCTCGATCGAGCGTCCGCCGACGTCGCGGTTGCTGGCGCGGATGGCCTCGGTAACCCGGGAGAGCGGGATGGCGTAGGCCTGCAGTTTCTGCGGATCGATGACGACCTGGTATTGCTGCACGAAGCCGCCGAGGCTGGCGACTTCCGCCACGCCCTCGGCGCGGGAAAGCTGGAAGCGCAGGAACCAGTCCTGGAGGGAGCGCAGTTCGGCGAGCGTGCGCTGCGCGCCGGTGACGACGTATTCGTAGACCCAGCCGACCCCGGTCGCGTCGGGACCGAGCGCGGGCGTGACGCCGGGCGGCAGGCGTTGCGCGGCCTGGCTGAGATATTCGAGCACGCGGCTGCGTGCCCAGTAGAGGTCGGTGCCGTCCTCGACCACGACGTAGACGAACGACGAGCCGAAGAAGGAAAAGCCGCGCACGGTCTTGGATTTCGGCACCGTCAGCAGCGCCGTGGTCAGCGGGTAGGTGACCTGGTCCTCGACCACCTGCGGAGCCTGGCCGGGATAGTCGGTGTAGACGATGACCTGCACGTCGGAGAGGTCGGGGATGGCGTCGAGCGGCGTGTTGCGCACCGCCCAGACGCCGGCGCCAATGATGAAGAGCGTGCCGAGCAACACGAGGAAACGATTCGCTGCCGACCAGCGGATGATGTGCGCGATCATCGGCCCGGCTCTTGCGGCTTGGCGGCGGGGGCGCCGGTGAAGGACTGCAGCGCGGCGCGCAGGTTGCTTTCCGCGTCGATGAGGAAATTCGCCCCGACGACGACCTTCTCGCCGGCGCTGATCCCGCCGCGGATTTCGACGAAGCCGTCGGCGCGCGCTCCGGTGGCGACCACGCGCGGCTCGTAATGGCCGGCCGAGCCTTCGACCAGCGCAACCTGCTGCGTGCCGCTGTCGAGCACCGCCGATTGCGGCACCGCGAGCACCTGCGCCACGCCCGCGTTCGCGGCGATTTCGACGGTGGCGTACATGTCGGGCTTGAGCAGCCGGTCCGGATTGGGAACCTCGATGCGCACCCGGCCCGTGCGGGTGGCGGCGGTCAGCGTCGGGTAGATGAAGGTGACCTTGCCGGTGAACCGGCGGTCGGGGTAGGCGGTGAAGGTCATGGCGGCGTCCTGGCCCGCACTGAGCTGGCCGAGATCGCGCTCGAACACCTCGGCGAGGAGCCAGACCGTGGTGAGGTCGGCGATCCGGTAGAGGGCGTCGCCGGGGGCGAATCGCATGCCCTGGACCGCGGTCTTTTCGAGCACCACGCCGTCCATCGGGGATGTCAGGATGAAATTGCGCCCCGATCCCGCGGCGATGCCGAAGTTGCGCAACCTGGCGCCGGCAGCCGCGGCGATGCTCGCGGCGGTGCCGCGCGCGGTGGGATCGGCCTGCGCCATGTCGGCCTGGGCGCGGCGGGCAATCGCCGCTTCCTGCGCGGTTGCCGCCAACTCGGGGCTGTAGACCTCGAACAGGGGCTGCCCGCGCCGCACGGCCTGCCCGGTCTCGTTGACCAGCAGGCGCTCGATCCAGCCCTCGAAACGAGGCGCCACCACGACAAGCCGCCGTTCGTCGACGGCAACGGTGCCGACGGCGCGGACCGTTCGCGTCATCGTGCGCAGGGCGGCCGCTTCGGTGCGGACGCCGAGCATCTGCACCCGTTCCGGGCTGATGGTGACGGTGCCCGCGGGCTGCTTCGCGTCCTCCTCGTAGACGGGCACGTAGTCCATGCCCATGGCGTCCTTCCTGGGCACCGGCGAGGTGTCGGGCAGGCCCATCGGGTTGCGGTAATAGAGAATGCGGCCGCGGCCGGCCGGTGGCGGCGGAGCCTTGGCGACCGGCGGCGGCGTGGGTTCCGCATCGTCGTAGACGGGCACGTAGTCCATGCCCCTCGCGTCCTTTTTCGGCACCGGCGAGAAGTCGGGGCCGCCTGACGGGTCGCGGTAATAGAGCGGTTGCCGCGCGGGGGTGGGTTGCGCGCTGGCCGGGAAGACCAGCACGGGGACGGCGGCGCCGTCCGGCCCGCGCAGCGCGAACACGGCGGCGCCCGCGAGCAAGGCAATGCCGACCAGTCCAATGCCGTGGCGGGGTTTCACAGGTCACCTCCGATCAGGCGCTCGATCACGGCCAACTGGCGTTGGCTGTCGAATTCGGCGGCGAGAAGCTGCAGGCGGATGTCGGACAGGTCGTGCTCGTTGCGCAGCACGCTGGCGAGGTCGGTGCGGTCCACCGCGTAGCTGGCGGCGCCGGAGCGCACGAGGGCTTCGGCCTGCGGCAGCAACTGGCGGCGGATGAGGTCGGCGGTGCGCCGGCTGCCCTCGAAGCCGGCGACGGCCTCCGCGAGGTCGCTGCGGATCTGTTGGTCGCGCAGGTCCAGCCGGGCCTGGGCGGCCCTGGCCTGCGCGGCGGCCTGGCGGATCTCGCCTTCGTGCAGCCCCCATTGCAGCGGCACCTTGACGCCGACCCAGGCCTGGTAGCCCGGCGGGCCCCAGCCCTGCCGCTGGACGGCTCCGGCGCCGAGGGTAACATCCGGGTACCAGGTCTTGTCCGCCAGCTTGCGGTTCGCTTCGGCCCCGCTGAGCGCGGCGGCATCGGCGGACAGCCCCGGATTGGCCTGCCGTGCCCGCTCGGCAAGGCCGGCAACGTCGAGGGTGCGCAGGTCCGGCAGGGGTCGCAGCCGCTCGGGCGGCGCCAGCGGCGCGGCCGCCGAACGCAGCAGCAGCGCATTCAACTGGCCCTGGGCGATTTTCAGGTTGGCATCGAGGCGAACGATGTCCGTGCCGACCCGGGTGGTTTCCATTTCGGCGCGGAACACGTCCTGCTGTTCCCCGCGCCCCTGGGCGTAGCGGCCGCGGGCGACCTGGGCGACGCCCTGCATGGCCTTGTGCAGGTCGTCGGTGCGATGCACCGCCTGCCAGGCGGCGTAATAGCGGGCGAAGGCAACCTTCACCCGTTCGGCCAGTTCCCCGTCCGCGCCACGGGCCAGCGCCTGCATCTGGGCAACCTCCGCCTGCGCGGCATCGCGCCTGAGGTCGCGCTTGCCCCAGAGCGGGATGTCCTGCTGGAAGCTGTAGACCATGCGGTTCTGCCGCGGCCCGGAGGCGCGGTCGGCGTCGTCCGACAACACCTGGAGCTGCGGGTCGGGCAGCGAACCGGCAATCATCACCCGGGCCCGGGCGGCCTCGGTGTCGAGCGCCCGGGCGGTGAGGTCCGGGCTGAGCTGGCGCGCCACCAATAACACGCTCTCCAGCGTCGCGCCGGGAACGCCGGCCGCCGTGCCGGACCCGGCCAGGGCCGGCCCGGCCAGCATCAGGGCAAGGGCGATGCCCGCCACACCTCGGAAGCGGGGCATGTCACTGCGCCGCCTCGAAGGGAACCGCGGACCGCACGGTGTCCGTCTCGCCCTGCACCTTGGCCGACAGGCGCAAGGTCCAGGCACCGGCCATGCTGGTGGCGGCCTGAAGGACATAGGTGCCGGGCTGCGGGCCGGGATGGGCCACCACGCTGCCGGGCATGTTTTCCATGCCCTGCATCACGGCCTGCGGCTGGAAGATGACCGCGTCCGGTACGGGTTTGGCGTCCGGCAGGTGAACCAGCCGGAGCGTCACGTCGGTTTTGCCGGGGCCCGCCGGGCGGACGCCGAGCAGTTCGAAGCGATAGTCGGCCGCGGCGGCGAAGGCCGCCTGGCCGGACAGGATGAGCAGAACGGCGGCGGCGGCACCGAAGGCCGCGCCGCGCAGGGATTTGCGAAGCATCATGATGGTCCATTCCGTCGGCCGCCGGGACGCCGGCGGCGATTGCGTCTGAGATCGGAGAAGCTGGCCGGCCCGCGGTCCGGGGGACGCGCAGGCTGCGTGGTTCAGACGAGACGGATGGGAGGGCCGAGAATGGGTTTGTGCGCGATGCCTTGAACGACCCTGGTTTGCGTCCAGTACGTCACCGGTCCCCAGGAAACATGCTCGACCACGCGGATCGGCGTCGGCGTAATCCCGACGACGAGCAGGCATCCTAGGTCGGTCATGCAGGCCGGCTGCGACGGGTTGGCGGGCGATATCGGAGCCTCGTGCGAGGCCATCGGGCCGCAACCATGCTCGTGCAGGCCCATGGCGGGCATGTCCGACGGGGCCGCATGGGCAGGTGACATGCTTCGCGTCAGGCCCGCTCCGATCAGGGAGCAGGCCATCACAACGGCAATCACCAGATTGGCAATCCGTCGAACCATGGCAGGACCCTAACACCCGCGATGCGGGAGCCGAAGGAATTTCGGTTCCGGGCACGATGTTCCGGTGCTGCACACTCCGGCCGGGCAGCAAACCACGAATTCACGAACCCGTGAACAGTCAACCGCAACACCAAATAACCGGATCGGCCCTTCAACAGTTTCGCTGTCGAACGCGGCCTCGTGCAATATCGAAACTACACATCTAAATTCGCCACTTTCAGTGCGTTGCTGACGATGAACTCACGGCGCGGCTCGACCACGTCGCCCATCAGCGTGGCGAATACCTGCCCGGCGTCTTCCACGTCGCCCACCCTCACCTGCAGCAACGTGCGCGCCACCGGATCGAGCGTGGTTTTCCACAACTGGTCGGGGTTCATCTCGCCCAACCCTTTGAAGCGCTGGATGGTCAGGCCGCGCCGGCCTTGAGCGAGAATGCGGTCGAACGCACTGGCCGGGCCGGCGACCGAAACCTCGTCGCGGTCCAGCTTCAGCATCGCCGCGCTGGCGAAACGCTGCTGCAACGCCCCTGCCCGCTCGGCCAGCCAACGCGCTTCTGTACTTCGCAGCGCCGCCACGTTCAGCGTGTGCAACTCGGCCACGCCACGCACCGTGCGGGCCAGCGTCAGCCCGTGCCCGTCGGCCGCCACCTTCCAGCCACGCTCCGCGGCGGGCGAAATCGCGTCCAGGCGCTGCACCAGCGTCTGCGCCGCCGCGGTGGCGCGGCCGACATCCGGGGTCACGGCGCCGGCAATCGCCGCCTGCTCCAGCAGGGTCACCGGAATGTCCGCCGACAGCCGGCGCAGGCGGGCGGACGCCTCCCGCAGCCAGACCGCCTCCGCCTGCAGTTCGGGGCCTTGCAGCACCGTGCCGTCGGCATAGCTCAGCCGCGCCTCGCCGAGCACCTTGTCGAGCAGAAAGCGCTCCAGGGCGACGTCGTCCTTCAGGTAGCGCTCGTCGTTGCCGCGCTTGGCCCGATAGAGCGGCGGCTGGGCGATGTAGAGGTGGCCGTGCTCGATCAGCTCGGGCATCTGGCGGAAGAACAGGGTCAGCAGCAGCGTGCGGATGTGCGAGCCGTCCACATCGGCGTCGGTCATGATGACGATGCGGTGGTAGCGCAGCTTGGCCACGTCGAAGCCGCCCTGCTCCGCCTCCGCCCGGCCGATCCCCGCGCCGAGCGCGGTAATCAGGGTGCCGATCTCCACGCTGCCCAGCATGCGGTCGAACCGCGCCCGCTCGACGTTGAGGATCTTGCCCTTGAGCGGCAGAATCGCCTGCGTGCGGTGATCGCGGCCGCCCTTGGCCGAACCGCCGGCCGACTCACCCTCGACCAGG
>CAIMEK010000131.1 GCA_903839965.1 uncultured Acetobacteraceae bacterium
GGCGCCGGTACCGGTCTTGGCCTGCCGATGGTCAGGGGATTCGCGGTGCAGTCGGGCGGTGCTTTAAACATCGACAGCAGTCCGGGACGCGGCACGACGGTGACACTCTGGCTGCCCGCGGCCGACGCTGCCCAACTCGACGGCGCGACCGCGGCGCAGGGGACCGACGGCGCAACGACCAACGCAACCGACAAGTCGGCGACCGCGATCCGACTGCTGCTGGTGGACGATGAGGTCCTTTTGCGGGAGGTGCTGGCGGAACAACTGGCAGATTCCGGCTACGGTGTGCTGATCGCGGCCAACGGGACCGAAGCGGTTGCCCTGCTGGATGCGGGGGAAGCGGTGGATCTGCTGGTGACGGACCTTTCCATGCCTGACATGGATGGCATTGCCGTCATCCGCGCGGCGCAGGAACGCCGCCCCGGGCTGCCGGCGATCTTGCTGACCGGCTATACCGGTCACGGTGCCACCCTCGCCGTGAGCGGGAGCGTTGCGGGTTCGTTTTCGCTCCTGCGCAAGCCGATCCGGCTGCATGAACTCATCGACGCGATCGAGACCCTGCTGGCGGCGGGGGTGAAGGTCAACCCCGGGGTCCACACCTGAAACGGATTCCTGTGGTCATGCGCGTGCGGCCTGGCGGGGACCGGCGTAGGATCCTGACCCGGCGACACTGAGCGTAAACAGAGGCGGAAAGCAGGCAGCATGGCCACGCAGCGCATCGGCATCGTGATGAACGGCGTAACGGGTCGGATGGGGACGAACCAGCACCTCGTCCGCAGCATCGCGGCGATCCGCGCCGAAGGGGGCGTGCGGCTGCAATCCGGCGATGTGGTGATGCCCGATCCGATCCTGGTCGGACGCAACGAAAGCAAGCTCGCGGCGCTGGCGCGGGCGCACGGCGTCGAGCGCTGGAGCACCGACCTCGACGCCGCCATCGCCGACCCCGGGGACGAGGTGTTCTTCGATGCCGCGACGACGCAGGCGCGGGCCGGGCTGGTGCGGCGGGCGATCGAGGCGGGCAGGCACATCTATTGCGAGAAGCCGACCGCCGACAATTTGGACGATGCGGTGGGCATCGCGCGGCTGGCGCGGCAGCGCGGCGTGAAGCACGGGGTGGTGCAGGACAAGCTGTTCCTACCCGGGCTGCGCAAGCTGAAGATGGTGATCGACAGCGGCTTCCTGGGGCGCATCCTGTCGGTGCGCGGAGAGTTCGGCTACTGGGTGTTCGAGGGCGACTGGCAGGCCAGCCAGCGGCCGTCGTGGAACTACCGGGCGGCCGAGGGCGGCGGCATCATCCTCGATATGCTGTGCCACTGGCGCTACGTGCTGGACAACATTTTCGGCGCGGTGCAGGCGGTGACCTGCCTGGGGGCGACGCATATTCCCGGGCGCAGCGACGAGGACGGCAACGCCTACAGGGCGGACGCCGACGACGCCGCCTATGCGACGCTCCAACTGGAAGGCGGCATCGTCGCGCAGATCAATTCGTCCTGGTGCACCCGGGTGCGCCGCGACGACCTGGTGACGTTCCATGTCGATGGCACGCATGGGTCGGCGGTGGCGGGCTTGCAGCAATGCCGCACCCAGGCGCGGGTGAACACGCCGAAGCCGGTGTGGAATCCTGACATTCCGCAGAGCATCGATTTCTTCCAGGGGTGGCAGGAGGTGCCGGACAACACCGTCTATCCGAACGCGTTCCGGGTGGAGTGGGAGTTGTTCCTGCGCCATGTCGCCGGTGAACTGGTGGCGTTTCCGTGGAACCTGGAGGCGGGGGCGCGCGGCGTGCAATTGGCCGAGGCGGGGCTGCGGTCGTGGCGCGAACGGCGCTGGATCGACCTGCCCGCGCTGTCGTTCGGGGATTAGCGAGGGCCGGCGCGATGCGCGATCTGTCGGACGGGGCGGCGCTGCTGGCGCTGAACACCGCGACGCTGGGGCCGCAGCGTTCGCTCGAGGACTCCGTGGAGGGGTGCCTGCGGCATGGCATCGGCGGCATCTCGCCGTGGCGGGACAAGATCGCCGAGGCCGGGCTCGACAATGCCGCGCGGATGATCCGACGGGCCGGGCTGACGGTGACCGGCGTATGCCGCGGCGGCATGTTTCCCGCCGCCGATGCCGAGGGACGGCGGCGGGCGCTGGCGGAAAATCGCCGCGCCGTCGATGAGGCGGCGACGCTCCGGGCAAGCTGCCTGGTGATGGTGGTCGGCGGGCTGCCGCCCGGTTCGAAGGATCTTGCGGACGCGCGCCGGCAGGTGGCGGACGGGCTGGCCGCCACGCTGGACTATGCGCGCTCGGTGGGCGTGCGGGTGGCCATCGAGCCGCTGCATCCGATGTACGCCGCCGACCGGGCCTGCGTGAACACGCTGGGCCAGGCGCTCGATTTGTGCGATGCGCTCGGGGCGGGGATCGGGGTTGCCGTCGATGTCTACCATGTGTGGTGGGACCCCGGGCTCGA
>CAIMEK010000132.1 GCA_903839965.1 uncultured Acetobacteraceae bacterium
CGGCGCGGTGTCCTGCACCTCGTCGAGCAGCAGGTGGTCGAGTCCGCCGTCCAGCTTGTAGAGCACCCAGCCGGCGCCGGGGTCGACCAGCAGGCGGCCGGTGCGGCCGATCAGGTCGGCGTAGTCGAGCTTGTCGGCGTTCCGTTTGGCCTCGGCGTAGCAGCGCGCCACCGGCGCCGCCAGCCGCACCAGCGCCGCCGAGGCGGCCGCCGCGCACGCCGCCCGGCAGGCATCCTCCACCGCCAGCACGCGCTGCTGTTCGGCCAGCAGCACGGCCGATATCTCCGGCCGCTGGTCCGCCAGCTTCTTGTTCACCAGCGTGGTCGGGCCGCGTGCCGAGCCGTCCTCGAGCAGGAAGCAGACCCGCCAAGCCGGCCACTGGGCAACCCGCTCCGCGGCGGGACCGGACAGCCACTCGAGCAGAAAACGCGCTTTCTCGGCGCAGGTGGCGGCCCCGTCACGCGCGACCACGTCCAGCGCCACGCGCAGCGGCGCGCTGTTCCAGGTGCAGGCAGCGGCGATCACCGCCGCCTCATCGCCAGCGACGCCAAGCACCCGGCGCTGTGCCGCGGCGATCTCCTCCGGCGTCAACGTCAGCAGGGCGTCGAAGCGGTCGCGGTCCTGCTGCAGGGCTTTCACCAGGTTGCCGAACTGGTCGGCCGAGGCCAGCCCGGCCAGCGCCGTCAGCGCGGCCCGGCTCGCCTCGGTATGCGCGCCTTCCAGCATCGCTTCGCGCGAGTCGCGCCACGCCACTTCCGAGTCGATGTCGTCCAACAGCGCAAAATGCGGCGACAGCGCCGCCTCCACCGGGAAGCGCCGCAGCAGCGACTGGCAGAAGGCGTGGATGGTGCCGATGCGCATGCCGCCGGGCAGGTCCAGCACCTCGGCGAACAGCGCGCGGGCCTTGTCCAGGTTGGCCGGCGTGGGCGTCACCGCCAGCGCCTTCAGCTCCTCGGCCAGCGCGGCATCGGCCAGCGTGACCCACTCGCCCAGCCGGCGCTGCAGCCGCACCGCCATTTCGGCGGCGGCGGCGCGGGTGAAGGTGAGGCACTGGATGCGGGCGGGATGCGCCCCGCCCAGCATCCGCCGCAGCAGCCGGTCGGTCAGCAGCTTGGTCTTGCCCGATCCCGCCGAGGCCGAGACGAACGAAGAAACCTCCGGGTCCGAGGCCAGCCGCTGCTGCGCGACGGCGATTTCGCGTGCGGTGCCGCTCATGCCTCCCCCCCGGACAGGTCCCATTCGGCGACGCGGGCAAGCTGGGCGTAGTCGGAAAAGCGCGGCGCGTGGCCGGGATGCGGCTGCGACAGGTAGGGACGGTCGGGGTCGTCGAACTGCCGGATCAGTTCGGCCAGCTTGTCGCGTGCGGTGGCCACCGCGGCGGCGATGCGCACGGCGTCGCCGCGCAGGATGCTGCGCTGCTCGGCCGGAACAAAACCGCCGGTGAGGTGCCAGTAGACCAGTTCCGCGGTCTGTCCGGCGAGGTCCGGGCCAAACGCACCGGCCTCGGCCATCGCCGCTTCGAGGAGAAGCTGCGGGCGGAACCCGGCCTCGACCTCCTTGTCGGAAGGCGGCGCACCGGTCTTGTAGTCGAGGATGGCCAGCCGGCCGTCGGCGCGGCGCTCGATGCGGTCGGCCCGGCCGACCAGCAGGAAGCCGCCCGGCACCGGTACCGGCCACTCGCCGCGGACCTCGCCGCGGAG
>CAIMEK010000133.1 GCA_903839965.1 uncultured Acetobacteraceae bacterium
AAACGCTGGGAGCATGAAGGCATCCTGGATGCCATGCAGAAGCGGCTCGACCTGGTGCCGCAGGCGATGGCGCTACGGCGGCAGATCGTCGAGCACCCGTTCGGCACGCTCAAGGCGTGGATGGGGGCGACCCACTTCCTGACCAGAACGCTTAAACGGGTCAGCACCGAGATGAGCCTCCAAGTGCTGGCCTACAATATGAAGCGGGTCATCGCGATCATGGGCATCGGTCCGTTGATGCAGGCCATCCGGGCCTGAGCGCCCGGACCAATCCCGCGGCTCGCCCTACCGCCTCAGCAGTTCAGCGCCCGGCTGCCCGCTGAAAATGCGTTTCCACACAGCCTTGACCCTGAGCGGTCCTTCGGGTCCAACCCCCCAAGGTCCGGTCGCGGGGATGAAGCGGCCGTAGTTCCGGCCATCAACCAATTTTCAAAGCGGACCTTCAACGGTCTAACCCCGGCGGCGCAGGGATGAATTCACCGCCTTGCCGTGCCCTTTGATTGTGACCGCCGGTAGCGCTGCAGGAACATTCGGATCGTTTCCTCGACCACGTCCTCGGCCGGGACCAGCATTCCTTGGCGGCCCATCATCCAGGGCCACAGATAGAACTCGTTCAGGACCCCCATGAACTGGTGAGCCGCCAGCATCGGATTGCGGCAGTCCAGGATGCCCATCGTTGTCAGATGGGCGAGATAGCGCGCGAGCCGTTCCATTTGCGGCTCCATGACGGCCGCGAACGCCTCGGCGATCCAGGGAAACTGGCGGGAGTCGGCCACCACCATGCGGAAGAACCCGAGATATCCCGGGCGCTTGTGGAGGTCCAAAATTGACTGCGCGATCAGGCGCAGGACCTCTTCGACATCGCCTTGGGTTTCGATGCCGGGCGGCAAGAGGTTTTCGAGGTGGCCCGACACCCTGAGGAGCATCTCCCGGAAGATCTCCTCCTTGCTTGTGAATTGGTTGTAGAGCGTCCGCCGCGCCACGCCGGCGGCCTCGGCGAGGTCATCCATGCTGACGGAGCCGAAGCCGCGTTCCAGGAACAGGCGCTCGGCGGCATCGACAATGGCCTCGCGCGACCCGTTGCGTCGGGGCTTCGGGGCAGCCTCGTTCGAGCCTCTGTGATCGTCCATCCAAAATCCCCTCTTGCACTGCACAGTGCAGTATACTATGGTGGCTATGGCAGTGCAAGCCCCGGAATAACTCCCCGGGCGACGCCACCATCCCATTCGCACCGGGGGAATAAGCATGAGGCATACAATGAAGAAATCCGCAGCCGCCCTTGCCTTGGCGGCTTTGGCGTTTTTGGCCGCCTGTGATGCCAAGGCACCGCCGCCGGCCGCTGAAATCCGGCCCGTCCGCACCGTCGTCGCCCTCGCCCGTACGGCGGGCGAACCCGTGTCGCTCACCGGCCATATCCGCGCACGCACGGAGGAAAACCTGGCATTCCGCATCGATGGTCGGATGATAGGCCGCCGGGTTGATGTGGGGCACGTCGTGCGGCCGGGCGACGTCATCGCCGAGCTCGACCCGCAGCCGCAGCGCGACGCCCTGCGCGGTGCGCAAGCTGGGCTTGCAGCAGCGCAGGCAAGTCTCCACGAGGCCGCCAACAACATGGAGCGCCAGCAGGTGCTGGTGCGTCAGGGGTGGTCCACCCGGGTCCAGTTCGACGCCACGGAAAAGGCGTACCAGAGCGCCAAAGCCGCGGTGGACGCCACCACCGCGGTGTTGCACACCGCCGAGGACCGCCTCGCCTACAGCCAGTTGCTGGCGGACTCGGCGGGTGCCGTGACCGCCACCGGCGCCGAGGCCGGCGAGGTCGTGCGGGCCGGCCAGACGGTCGTCACCGTAGCCCAGGACGGCGGGGCCGACGCGGTTTTCGACGTGCCGGCCAGCCTCATGCGCCAGGTATCCCCCGACGCAGTCATCAGCATCGCGCTGACCGACGATCCCACAGTCCGGACCACCGGGCGGGTGCGCGAGGTCGCGCCGCAGGCAGATCCGGTAACCCGAAGCTTCCAGGTCAAGGTCGGGTTGGTCGAACAACCCGGCGCGATGCGGCTCGGCGTGACGGTGACCGGGCAGACCCACATGCTCGCAATGAATGGAATCGAGCTTCCGGCGACCGCGCTTACCACGGTGGAAACCCGGCCGGCGGTCTGGGTGGTCGATCCCAAGACCCGGCAGGTATCGCTGCGGCCCGTCGAACTGCAGCGGCAGGGTTCTGCCAGCATCGTCGTCTCAAGTGGACTCGAGGGCGGCGAACTGGTGGTCACCGCCGGCGTGCATGCGCTCCGGCCCGGGCAGGAAGTACGCGTCCAGGAGGCGTCATCGTGAAGCGCTTCAATCTCTCCGCCTGGGCGCTCGACCACCGGTCGGTGGTGTACTACCTGATGGCGGCGATCGTCGTTCTCGGCGTCGCTTCCTACATGCGGCTGGGACGCAACGAGGATCCCATATTCACCATCAAGACCATGGTGGTGCAGGCCCAGTGGCCGGGCGCGACGCAAGAGGACACGCTGCTGCAGGTCACCGAGCGCCTGGAACGCAAGCTGCAGGAGACGCCCAACCTCGACTACCTGAAAAGCTACACCAAGCCAGGCCAGGCAACGATCTTCGTGTATCTCAAGGGTTCGACCGGAAAGCAGGCGGTCGCGGACACCTGGTACCAGGTGCGCAAGAAAGTCAAAGACATCGAGCTGACGCTCCCGCAGGGCGTCATCGGTCCGGTGTGCGATGACGAGTTCAGCGATACATACGGGATAATCTATGGATTCACTGCAGATGGCTTCACGAGCCGCCAGTTGCGCGACTACGTGGAGGATATCCGCTCGCGCCTGCTTCAGGTGCCCGATGTCAGCAAGGTGAACCTCATCGGCGCGCAACCCGAAACCATCTACATCGAGTTCTCGCCTGCGAAGCTCGCTGGATATGGGCTCAACCCCGCGGCGCTCGCGGCGGCGCTGCAGGCGCAGAACGCGGTTGCCCCCTCCGGGGTCATCACCACCGACCAGGAGAACATCAAGCTTCGGGTCAGCGGCGCCTTCACATCGGAAAAGGACATCCTCGCGCTGAACTTCGCCGTGGGCGACCGCAACGTGCGGCTGGCCGACATCGCCACTGTGAAGCGGGGCGACGCCGACCCACCTGCGCCGATCTTCCGCATCAATGGCAAGCCGGGCCTGGGGCTGTCGATCTCCATGCGCGACAACGGCGACGTGCTCGCGCTGGGAAAGAACATTCATCAGACCATGGACGAGCTGAAGGCCAACCTGCCGGTCGGCATCGAGCCGATCATGGTCGCCAACCAGCCGGACACGGTCGCCAACTCAATCAGCGAGTTCATGGAGGCGCTGTGGGAGGCCATCGCCATCGTCCTCGCGGTGAGCGTGGTCAGTCTCGGCCTGCGCGCGGGAGCGATTGTCATCATCTCCATCCCGATGGTGCTGGCGGTCGTGTTCGCGACAATGGGACCCTTGGGTATCGACCTTCAGCGCGTATCGCTCGGCGCCCTCATCATCGCCCTCGGCCTGCTGGTGGACGACTCCATGATCGCGATCGAGAGCATGGTTAGCCGCCTGGAGGCGGGCGACGACAAGAAACAGGCTGCCCTGTTCTCCTATAATTCCACCGCCATGCCGCGGCTCACCGGCACGCTGGTCACCATCTGCGGCTTTGTGCCGGTCGGATTCGCGCGCAGTGACTCCGGCGAGTACGTGTTTTCTCTATTCGTCGTCGTGGCCCTGGCGCTGTTGGCCTCCTGGATGGTCTCGGGCATCGTTGCGCCCGTTGCCGCCGACGTGCTGCTGCGCAGGC
>CAIMEK010000134.1 GCA_903839965.1 uncultured Acetobacteraceae bacterium
AAAGTGAGTCTTGCTGCCGGCGTGAACGAGGCCGTAGGCACCCTCTGGTTCGCCGACAAGCAGCGGCCGGGCGGCACCTACGGCGCGACGGGAAGCGGCGCGAGCGTGATCGACACCGAACACTTCTCGGGCACCGGCATCCTGACCGTCCTGCACGGCAACGGCGGAATGTTACTCAGTCTGTACTAGTGCCGGGCTCCGCACCTTCCAACCATGAGAATACGGCGTTTATTGCAGGTGGAGGGATGACCTCCGTGCCGGCAGCGAGCTGTCGGGCGTGGATCGCGTTGCTGCTGGCTCTGGCGCTGCGGGCGGCCGGCGAAACGGCTCCGGCCTGGCAGCTCAAAGTCGACGCGCGGGTTCTGCAGAACGCGGCGGCAGGGGAGTGCGAGTTTCTCGTTTACCTTTCGGAGCGGGCCGACGTCCGCGGCGCGGCTGCGTTGAAAACGAAACCCGCCAAGAGCGCGCTTGTCTTCCAGCGTCTCCAAGAGGTGGCGAACCGCACCCAGGCGCCCATTTTAGACATGCTCAGGGCGCGGGGCCTGGCGCACCGCCCCTTCTGGCTCGCCAATATGATCTGGGTGCGCGGCGACAGAGCCGCCATCCAGGCTCTCAGCCAGCGGGATGACGTGTCGCGCATCCTCGCCAATCCCGGTATGCGGCTTCAGGAACCGGAGCGGTCGGCCGAGGCCGCATCGGGCACCGTCGAATGGAACATAACCAAAGTCCGCGCGCCGGACGCGTGGGCGCTCGGCTACACCGGCCAAGGCGTCGTCATCGGCGGCCAGGACACCGGGTATCAGTGGAGTCATGCGGCGCTCGTCGGCCACTATCGCGGCTGGGACGGCACGAACGCCGACCACAACTACAATTGGCACGACGCGATTCACACCAACGACAGCCACTACGGCAGCGCCAACCCCTGCGGGTATGACACGCGGGCGCCCTGCGACGACAACAGTCACGGCACCCACACCATGGGGACGATGGTCGGCGACGACGGCCTCGGCAACCAGATCGGCATGGCGCCCGGCGCGAAATGGATCGGGTGCCGCAACATGGACCGCGGCTGGGGGACGCCCGCCACCTATACGGAATGCTTCCAGTGGTTCCTCGCGCCCACCGATCTCAACGGTCAGAACCCCGATCCGTCCAAGGCCCCCGATGTCATCAACAACTCGTGGGGCTGCCCGCCGGAAGAGGGGGCCGTCGATCCCCTCATCCTGCAGGCCATCGTCGAGACGGTCCGCGCGGCCGGCATCGTCGTGGTCGTCTCCGCGGGCAACAGCGGGCCCGGTGCCGGTTCGGTCCGCGACCCGCCCGCCATCTACGACGCCTCCTTCACCGTCGGTGCCACCGACAGCGGCGACGCCATCGCCGGTTTCAGCAGCCGCGGCCCGGTCACCGTCGACGGGAGTTTCCGGAGCAAGCCCGACATCGCCGCGCCCGGCGTGAGCATCCGCTCCAGCGTGCCGGGCGGCTATGCGGGCGGCTGGAGCGGCACCAGCATGGCCGGCCCGCATGTCGCCGGCCTGGTGGCGCTGCTGCTGTCCGCCCACCCGGAACTCAAAGGGCAGGTGGACGCCATCGAACGCATCATCGAGCAGACGGCCGTTCCGTGCGGCTCGCCCTTGCCCAACACGGCCTACGGATGGGGCCGGATCGACGCTCTCGCCGCCCTCGGCCTCGGCGACAGCGACCATGACGGCATGCCTGACTGGTGGGAAATCTGGCGCGGCCTCTCCCGCTTCGACCCTGCCGACGCCTCGCAGGATCCCGACGCCGACGGCCTCACCAACCTTCAGGAGTACTTGGCCGGAACGGATCCGAACGATGCCGACAGCGCCCTGCGCATCACCGGCATTCAACTCAGCGGCGCGGACGTGTGCGGTCTTTTCACCACGGTCGTCGGCAAGGGGTATTGCCTCGAGCGCACAGACGGTCTGGCTGTACCGTCGTGGAATCCGGTCGTCAGCAACATGGTCGGGACCGGCGCTTTCTACCGGGTGCTCGATCCGGGCGGCGCCTCGTCAAGCCAGCGCTTCTATCGCGTCAACGTGCTGCCGTGAGCGGCGGATCCTTCTCTGTGGCGGTTACCGGAAATCGGGAGGCTGTTCCGACTTGTATTGTGTTACGATTCTGTGATAAATAATACTCCGAAATGCATATACAGGATGGTTATCTGGGCCCTACGACGTGCGGCTTCTTCTGTTTGGTGATGCTGCCGCTGTGGGCGGCGGCGGCGCGGGTCGTCAAGCGGACGCTGAAGGCGCGGCAGGTTCCCCTGCTGGCCATCGGCGCGGCGTTCAGCTTCGTGATCATGATGTTCAACGTGCCGATTCCCGGCGGGTCTACGGGCCACGCGGTCGGCGGCGCGCTGGTGGCGATCCTGCTCGGGCCATGGGCTGCCCTGATCGCCATCACCGTGGCGCTGGTGGTGCAGGCGCTCCTGTTCGGCGACGGCGGCGTCACGGCGATCGGGGCGAACTGCTTCAACATGGCGGCGGTCATTCCTTTTGTCGGCTACTACACGTATCGGCTGATCAGCGCCGGCGCTCCCAAGGAGTCGGGCAGGCGGGTCGTTGCGGCGTTCGCGGCGGGCTATCTGGGGATCAACGCCGCCGCGCTGCTGGCCGGGATTGAATTCGGCATCCAGCCGCTGCTGCATCACACGGCGGACGGGCAGGCCCTCTACTGTCCCTACGGGCTCAAGGTCGCTGTTGCGGCGATGGCGGGCGGACACCTGCTGGTTCTCGGATGGGTGGAGGCGATCGTGACTGCGCTGGCTTTCAAGTACCTTCAGAAACAGGCGCCGGAACTGATCGGCCAGGAGGTGCGTCCGTGAGAGTCCTGACCAAATGCTGGATCGCGTTGGGGCTTCTCAGCGTGCTGTCGCCTTTGGGGCTGCTGCTTCCCGCCCGGTTCAAAGCCGGAAGCGCATGGGGCGAATGGGGGGCGGACGAAATGGCGAAGCAGGTGGGCTATGTGCCCGCAGGTCTGAAACGCCTTTCCGAGGTGTGGAACGCGCCGATGCCCGACTATGCCTTGAAAAGCGGGTCAGGGAGAGGGCTGGCGCATCTGAGTTTCGCCTATATAGTCTCTGCCATCTTCGGAGTGGCCGTGATCGCGCTGGCCGTTTGGCTGCTGGGTAAATTTCTCGTGAAAAAGAGCGAATGAGGTATGAAGGTTAGAACAGGTTTCATCGAGCGCTCCATCG
>CAIMEK010000135.1 GCA_903839965.1 uncultured Acetobacteraceae bacterium
CCGCCGCCCGGTCCACCGCCTCGATCGCTGCCTGTTCTAGCCGCGCCATGAAGCCGACGTCGACGTCGGCGAACGGGTGGTCCGGAAACGTCTGCGGCCCGCCATGGGTGTGGATCGCGGCAACGACGATGTTGTCGTCGGCGAGCCGAGCGCCGGCGCGGATGCGTGCCGCCGTCGCCCCATCGAGCCCGAGCACATCGACGGCGACGATGGCGGTCTCGCCGACGACGACCGCGCGGACGGTCAGCGGGTCGTGTCGGCCCATCGCTGGCGCCGTGCGCGCCGCGAACCCGGCCATCGCCAGTCCCGCCGGCGGCGTGATGTCGATCGCCGCTGCGCCAGCCAGGAGCTCCGTCACAGCGCCCTGACCCGGTGGCGGAAGCGGCCGAGGAAGCGAGCATTGGCGGTGTCACCGCCCGGCGCGTTGCCGCTGCGCCACACCGGCGGCTCGACTCCCCGAGCCAGCAGCTTGGCGACCGTCCTCAGGACGAGCGTGTTGAGCGCGATGGCATTGGCGAAGGTCGACGACGCCGCGATCGGTTCGCCGAGACCGGGCAGCCGCATCAATGCGTCGCCGACCGGCACCATGGTGTCGATAGCGATGTCGACAACGTCGTGCAGGTTCTGTTTGCTGGGATGGCGGGCGGGATGGTCCGGCGCGGTCTCGCTGGCGTGGCGCCGCGAACTGACGCCGATGGTGAAGCAGCCGCGCCGGCGCGCCTCGAGCGCCCCATCGATCAACGCGGCATTTATGCCGTAGGCGTTGACGAGGATGAGCAGATCCTCGGGGCCGAGGTCGCGGTCGGCGATGACGACGGCGCCGTAGCCGGGCAGGCGCTCGATCGCCATCGAGCGCAGGGCTCCGTTCGACAGCAACGTGCCCTCGTCGAGAATCGCGGCGACGTGCATCAGGCCGCCGGCTCGGAAAAAGATCTCCTGACTCGCCAGGTTGGAATGGCCACCGGGTCCGTAGACGTGGATCAGGCGGTCGGCGGCAACTTGGTCGGCGAGCCGCTCCGCTGCCCGGTCGAATACGCCGGTCTGCTCATCGACGATGGCGGCCATCAGCTCCTGGACACGCACGAGATAGGTCCTGCACAGGGCATCCGCATCGATGTCAGTCATCGGCGTTCGACTCCTCGTCCAGACGGAGGGGGGCGGCAGGAGTGGATGTGACCGGCCGCCATGGAGTGGTCCGCTGGAACATTAGTTCATCCTGGGTTGCGGCACTATGGTTTGTGATCGTTTGAGCAGGCGATCGAGGCTGGCAAAGCCGGTGCAATCTGGTGAAGGCGTCGAGCCTGTGCGTTGATCTCGCAGTACTGTGCCAGACTGTCCGAGCTTTCCATGCATTTCCCTTACCCGTTAGATGGAAAGTCGGTAAAATCTACGCCTAATGCTGTCTCAGAAGCGCTTCTGAACTGATTTATCCATTCTATAAGACTCTGTTTGTCCGGCAACATATCGAAATCTACATCTTGTCCGAAAATAGAATATCCTTGCACTAACGTGTGACCGACGACGCTTTTTCCCTGGAGCAAAGTATCTCTGCAAACACGAACGATCTCGCAAAATGGAGTGCGCCGTTCCAGATCCCCGTGATTCACCAAGATAAACACTAATAGTATAGTCTTGCAAGCTTCAACCGCGTCAAAGGTCAAGGGAACTGGATCGTTAAGAGTCGGTGCTGGAATTCTGGTATCGGCACGTACCCTTATATAAAGCAGCGCGTCGCTAGTTATACCAGCGCCCGATGATCAGAACCCATGTGCCCAGTTGCGCAGTCCGATGGACATGATGCGCCATGGCTGGTCGGTCA
>CAIMEK010000136.1 GCA_903839965.1 uncultured Acetobacteraceae bacterium
GGTCTTTCGGTTCGGCATCGCCGACTTCGAGTAGAAACTCGACGCCATGCCCGCCGCGAGCGCACGGAACAGAATCTGGTAATCATTTTCGTTGTAGCCCGCCGGCTGCGAAATCATCACGCGATTCGATGCGATGTCGGTCAGGCACATCCGGAAATTGTACGACTGCAACCGGGCGTCTCCGGTGCCATCCGGCCCGCCGATGGCCGGCTCGACGCCGGGCAGCAGCCCGCTTGCAGGATTGCCTGCTTCAACATAGGGATCAACGCCATTGGGCAGCTGGTGATTCGCCGCCCTGTTCGTCTCGATGCCGTTGATCGTCTCGTTGTAGTTCGTGTTCGCCTCGCGGCCCACCGTGTAGGGCACGCCAGCTTCCGCCATCAGGTCGCCCTCATAGCTCGCGTCAACAAACGCACCGGCGCGCACGAAATATTTCCCATCATCGGTCGCGATTTCCTGGATGCTCTTGCCGTTCTTCTTCGCGCCCGCGCCATTTCGGAGCAGCCGCGCATTGATCGCGGTCACGCCGGCCTCCGCGAGCAGGTTCTCGAACACGCCCGCGGCCGCGGCGGGCTCGAAGGTGTACATCAGCTGGTTGGTGTCGTCCGGGTCCTTGCTGGAGCGCGACACGTACGCCGCGCGCGTCTCCTCGCTCCACGCGTTCGTGTCCTGGTAGTGCTGGTGGATGCGGTGGTAGAACTCGCGCGCCAGCCCGCCGATCGCCTTGGTGTCGCCCGTGTCCGTCCAGCCCAGCCCGTTCGCGGAGAGCCCGCCCGGGTGACGCTCGGGCGTGAGCAGCACGCAGCTGCGGCCCAGCCGCGCGGCCTCCACGGTGGCGGCGACGCCGGCCGCGCTGCCGCCGTAGACGCACACGTCCGCCTCCACCAGCGCCGGGCCCGGCCGCCCGGAGGCGTCGAGCCAGCGCACGGCGCCGACGAGTTTCGACTTGAGCAGCGGCATCGTGATCGCGGCGTGGCCGGCGGCGGTCGGGTGCGTGCCGTCGGACACGTAGCCCTGGTACACGGCCGGCGCGTTGCTCGCGAGCGCGCGCCAGTCGGGCTCGTGGTCGATCAGCAGCAGCCCGCGCTCGGCGGCGGCGTCGCGGTAGTTCTGGTAGCAGGCGGCGATCTGCGGGCGGTAGCGCGCGGACACGCCGGTGTCCGGCGGATCGTCCCAGCACTGGTTCATGGTCTGGAGGATGATCTCGGTGTCGGAGCGGTTGGTCAGGATGCGGTCGATCATCGAGAGCAGGTTCGACTTGGCCTGCTCGACGGAGATGTTGTAGGAGGCGTCCGCGTAGTTGGTGAACGCGTCGTTGATGGCGAACTCGATGAACACGGTGTCGGGCCGGTAGGCCAGCACCTTGGCGGCGAGGTTCTCGGTCCCGTCCCTGGAGTTCTTGCCGCTGAGCCCGCTGTTGATCACGGTGAGCGGGCCGGCGTAGGTGTTCGTGAGCCAGCTCTGCATCTGGGCGGGCCAGAGGTTGCCCGCGGTCAGGCTGGTGCCGTAGACGACCACCGTCTGCGGCACGCCCGCCGCCAGCCGCTGGACCAGCCGCGCCCCCGCCGCCGGGTCGCGCTGCGCGAGCGCGACGGAACCCGCCGCCAGCCAGGCCAGCAGCGCCGGGATCGCGAACCGCAGCCGCCGGTTCCGTGTCATTGCGTCATGCACCATCGTCCGCCAATCTACACCAAAACCGGCGGCAGGGGAACAAGCGGAACGCGCCGCCGCGGCGCGTTCCGCTCACAGGGTGTTGAACTGCCGGTCGCCGGCGTCGCCGAGGCCGGGGACGATGTAGGCGCGGCGGTTGAGCCGCAGGTCCACGGCGCAGACGCAGATGCGCACGCGCGGGAACGCCGCGCGGACTCGGGCGATGCCCTCGGGCGCGGCGATGACCGCCAGCAACTGGCAGCGCTTCACGCCCCAGGCGCGCACGGCCTCGAGCGCGGCGAGCGCCGAGCCGCCGGTCGCGAGCATGGGATCGAGCACGAGCGCGACGTCCACCGGCGCCGCCGCCGGGAACTTCTTGTAGTA
>CAIMEK010000137.1 GCA_903839965.1 uncultured Acetobacteraceae bacterium
CGCCTATCTGCTGGGGGCGTTGCTGGGCTTTCTGCTGGGCGGCGGCGCCGATGCCATCCGCATGAGCGCGGATATCGTGGGCGGTCTGACGTTCGGGCATTACAGCCGGCGCGACGAGCAAAAGGCCGACGCCGGCGGGGTGAAGGGGATGGCGCGCGCGGGCTATAACCCGGAGGAGGCCGCCAACGCCATGCAGCGGCTGATCGACAAATACGGCGCCGGCGACGCCTCGGTGCCGGTGCTCGGCTGGTTCGCCGACCACCCGAATTCAAAGAATCGCAAAGCCCGCGTGCGCGCGCTGGCCGAGGAGCTGAAGAAACATCCGGTCACCCCGCTGCCCGCGCCGCAGGGGATCGACGCGACGCTGGATCCCAGCGCCGAGCACGCGAAGGCGTGGCTGCACAATTATCTGACCTTGCGTGTGAGCATGTACGGCTATGGCCGTGCGGTGGTGCTGCCCTCGACGCAGTTTCCCGCGCCGCCGCCCGCGGAGCCGGTCAAGCCGGTCGTGGCGCCGGCGCCCGCCGAAGTGGCGAAGCCGACCGAGCCGGGGAAATCCACCGAGGCGCCGAAACCGGCGGAGGCGGGGAAGTCGACCGAGGTGCCGATCAAGCATGCGGCTAAAACAGAGAAGCCGCTGCCGCCGCCGCTGCCCGCGGTGACGCTGCGGGTGCCGGCGGTGCCGGTGGGCTGGCGCCTCACGCTGGGATTGCGGGAGATTCCTGCCGGACGCGCCGCGGCGATGGAGGCCGCCACCGGGACGGCGGTGGAAGCCACGCTGCGCTGGACGCAGGTTGCCACCGGCTTCACCGGCGTGTGCACCGCGGTGGCGCAGCGCAAGGACAAAGTGCCGTGGATGGCGCACGAGCAGTTGAAGCCGCCTGCGCAGGTGACCCAGCTCGCGACCGGCTCCGAGTCGAATCTGGAAGGCACGCTGGAAGCCGCCGCGTTGCGGCGCGCGGCCATGGCGTTCGACGAAGTGCTGGAGGCGAACGGCCCGCTCGATCACGGCGCGCCGGTGACGATCCGCATGAACACGCGCGACCTGCGGCCCGGCGATTATGTCGAGGTGATCCGCGGCGGTCTGATCGTGGCGGAAGTCTGCATCGATCGCCTCGAACACGACGGCATCGCCGGCACCGTGCTGTGGGGCGTGCATACCTGGAAGAAAGACGACCGCTTCGTTGCGGATGTATAATACGCGCATAATCTGACAGAGCGAGAGTCAACCGATGTCAAAGACCATGCCTGCCGACCATCGCTGCCCGAGTTGCGGCGCCGTCTATCCGCCGACCGAGCTGGTGTGCCCGCAATGCCGAACCATCCTGACGCCGGCGACGAGTCGTAAAAAAACGCCGCCGGCGGTGATCGCGCTGCTCATCCTGGTGATCGCGGCGCTGTTCATTTATGCCGTGTACCTGGCCTGGCAGGAACTGGTCCTGCACCGGTTTTAACGCTTGTCAGACGACCATATTCCGGTTATGCTGTAGCCGATAATCACGCAAGGAGTTTTCGATGGCCGTCGTGCGCCCGTTTCGCGCCCTCCGCTATAATACCGAGCAGTGTGCCGACCTGGCGCCGGTGCTGGCGCCGCCGTATGACATTATCTCCGCGGAGGAGCAGCAGGCGCTGTACGACCGAAACCCGGGCAACGTCATTCGCCTGGAATACGGCCAACAGCGCGCGGACGACAGCGTGACGGATAACCGCTATACCCGCGCGAAGCTGACACTGGAGGCCTGGCTGGCCGCGCAGACGCTGGTGATGGAGCCGACGCCGTGCTTCTATCCGCACCAGCAGCATTTTGACTGGGCGGGCCGGACCTTCGTGCGCAACGGCCTCTTCGCCGCGGTGGAACTGCAGCCGTTCGACGCCGGCGCGGTGCTGCCGCACGAATGGACGCTGAAAGGCCCGAAGGTGGATCGCCTGCAGTTGATGCACACCTGTCTCGCCAGCTTCAGCCCGGTCTTCGGCCTCTACGACGGGCGCAACAGCCCGCTGGGCGAGTTGCTGGCGGGCGCCGTGCGCCGCACGCCGCTGGCGACCGCCGAGGGCCACGGCTTCGACGACACGCTCTGGCGCCTCGACGATCCCGGCCTGCAGGCGGAGATCGCGGC
>CAIMEK010000138.1 GCA_903839965.1 uncultured Acetobacteraceae bacterium
CGCTACATTGGGCCGGCGCCGCGGCGGCGCCGGCACGATCGTTCGCTCATGATGGATTGGAGTCTCATGTCTCGCGCATACCTGCTGTTCAGTCTCCTCGCGGCCGCGGCCTTCGCCGCCGACCTTCCGGTTTCGCCGCCCGCGGCCCCGGGCCCCGTGCCGACCTGCCCTGACGTCGCGTACGGCCCGGCCCCGCACCAACTCCTGGACGTCTACGCGCCGACGAACGGCCCCGGGCCGTACCCGGTGCTGCTCTGGTATGGCGGGCTGTGGGTGCCGGCCAAGCACGTGCCCGACCTCCACCGCTTCCTGCCCGCCGGGATCGCGGTGGTCGGCGTGGAGTTGCGCACGCTCACCGACGCCGTGGCGGAGAAGGCGCCCGTGCCGGCGTCCTACCTCATGAACGACGCGTGCCGCGCGGTGCAGTACGTGCGGCTCAACGCCGCGCGGTGGAACCTCGACCCGCGGCGGATCGCCGTCGGCGGCAGCTCGCAGGGCGCGCTGCCCGCGCTCTATGTCGGCTGCGCGGGCAAGCAAGCGGACCCGGCGTCGACCGATCCCGTCGCGCGCGTCTCGACGAAGGTCGTGGGCGTCGCCGCCCACCGCAGCCAGCCCAGCATCGACCCGCAGCGCATCCAGGAATGGGCGCCCGGCGTGGAGTGGGGCGCGCCCGCGCTGGGCTGCAGTTTCAAGGAGTCGCTGCAGCGGCGCGCCGAGCTCCTGCCGGCGATCGCGCGCTGGTCGCCCGACGCGCTGCTGCACCGGGGCGCCGCGCCCATCTACTTCGAGAACAACTGGGGACTGACCCGGCCCGCGGACGTCAAGGAGATGGACTACAAGGTCCACTCGCCCGCGGCGGCGATGGGCTTCCAGAAGTTGGCCCGGGAGGCCGGGGTGGAGTGTTACGTGAAGTTTCCCGACCACCCGAGCGAGCGCTACCAGGACGTGTGGGATTTCCTCGTGCAGCGGTTGCTCGCGCCCGTGCCGTGATCGCGTGTTCCGGCAGCCCCCGGAGGAGCCACCGCGGATGGACGCCGATGCACGCGGATGGCGGCGGCAGGCTCTCCGATCCGCGTTCATCCGGGTCCATCCGCGGTTGTTTGTTCGGGGCGGCGGCTCGCTTGACGCTAGCCACGACTGCCGCTAGGGTGCGAGCCATTCCGACGGACGGGGGTACCGGCGCATGTGGCAACAGAACTATCTCGGGGTGGGCGGCCACCTGTGGGCTTCCGCAGCCGTGGCGGCGCTGCCGATCGCCCTGGCGCTCTTCCTGATCGGCGTGCGGCGGATGGCGGCGTGGAAGGCGATGGGGCTGGCGCTGCTGGCCGCGGTGGTGCTGGCGCGCCTCGCGTTCGGCGCGCCGCTGCGGATCCTGGCCGCGTCCTACCTCTACGGCGCCGCTTCCGGTCTTTTCCCCATCTGCTGGGTCATCCTGCCGGCGTTGTTCCTCTACCGCGTGACGGTGGAGAGCGGCCAGTTCGAGGTGATCAAGGATTCCATCGCGCACCTGACCGGCGACGTGCGGCTGCAGGTGCTGCTGATCGCCTTCGCGTTCAGCGCCTTCCTCGAGGGTGCGGCCGGCTTCGGCGCGCCGGTGGCGATCGCCGGGGCGATGCTCGCGGGCCTCGGCTTCGAGCGCTTCCAGGCGGCCCGCCTCTGCCTGCTGGCCAACACCGCGCCGGTCGCGTTCGGCTCGATCGGCATCCCGGTGATCATGCTCGCGGAGGTGACGAAGCTGCCGCTGCCCCAGTTGAGCATGGCGGTGGGCCGCATCGCGCCGCTCATCTCGCTCGTCATCCCCTGCTACCTGATGGTGGTCTTCGTCGGCTGGCGCCGGACCAAGCCGGTCCTGCCGGCGGTCGCAGTGGTGAGCGTGGTCTTCGCCGGCGTGCAGTTCCTGGTCGCGAACTTCATGGGGCCGCTGCTGGTGATCGTGCTCGCCTCCGTCGCGGCGATGGCCGCGCTGGTGGCGCTGCTGAAGGTCTGGAAGCCGTCCGACGCGCCGGCGGCCGGCGCGGCCG
>CAIMEK010000139.1 GCA_903839965.1 uncultured Acetobacteraceae bacterium
CGGCCACCGTGCCGATGCCGCTGCGGGAAACCAGCTTCACGCACACCGCCGCGTCCGGGTTGATCTGCTTGAGGTCGTAGATGAGCTGCGCCAGGTCCTCGATCGAATAAATGTCGTGGTGCGGCGGCGGGCTGATCAGCATCACCCCCGGCGTGGAGTGGCGCAGCTTGCCGATCAGCGCGGTCACCTTGTGGCCGGGCAACTGGCCGCCCTCGCCCGGCTTGGCGCCCTGCGCCACCTTGATCTCGATTTCGCGGCACGCGTTCAGGTATTCGGCGGTAACGCCGAACCGGCCGGAGGCGATCTGCTTGATGGCCGAGGAGGAGTTGTCCCCGTTCGGCCGCGGCTTGGCGCGACCGGGGTCTTCGCCGCCTTCGCCCGAATCGCTGCGCGCGCCGATGCGGTTCATGGCGATCGACAGCGTCTCGTGCGCCTCGGGGCTGAGCGCGCCGAGCGAAATGCCTGGCGCCACCAGGCGCTTGCGGATTTCGGTGATCGACTCGACCTCGTCCGCCGAAATCGGCTTCACCCCCTCGGTGCGGAAATCCAGCAGGTCGCGCAGCGCCACCGCGGGCATCTTGCGCACCGCCTCGGCATAGCGGCGATAGATGGAGTAGCTGTCGGTGGCCACCGCCTCCTGCAGCAGGTGGATCAGCTTGCCGTCGAAGGCGTGCGTCTCGCCGCTCTGGCGCAGCCGGTAGAGCCCGCCCACGGGCAACAGGGTCGCCTCGCCGGCCCAGCCGACGCGATGCTGTTCCAGCGCCTTCTGGGCGATGCCGGTCAGGCCGATGCCGGAAATGCGCGATTGCATGCCGGGAAAGAACTCGGCCACCAACTGCCGCGACAGCCCGATCGCCTCGAAATTGTAGCCGCCCCGATAGGAGGAAAGAACAGATATGCCCATCTTGGACATCACCTTCAGCAGCCCCTTGTCGACCGCCTTCTTGAAGCGCCCGACCGCCTCCTTCAGCGACATGTCGCCGAACAGGCCGCGGCGATGGCGGTCGGCGATGCTCTCCTGCGCCAGGTAGGCATTGATCGTGGTGGCGCCGATGCCGATCAGCACCGCGAAGGCATGCACGTCCATGCATTCGGCGCAGCGCACGTTCAGGCTGGTGAAGGTGCGCAGCGACTGGCGCACCAGGTGCGTGTGCACCCCGCCGGTGGCCAGGATCATCGGAATGGCGGCGCGCTCCGGGCCGGCGGCATCGTCGGTGAGCACCACATGCTTGCAGCCGCTGCGCACGCCCTCCTCGGCCTCGCGGCGAATGCGCTGCAGGGCGGCGCGCAGGCCGGCCTCGCCTTCGGCGGCGGGGAAGGTGCAGTCGACCACGCAGGCGCTGTCGCCCATGTAGAGGCGCATGGCCTCGAACTCGGCGGTGGACAGCACCGGGCTTTCCAGTTGCAGCAGGTCGAACTGGCTGGAGTCCTCGTCCAGCACGTTGCCCAGGTTGCCCAGCCGGGTCTTCAGCGACATCACCCGCGTCTCGCGCAGGCTGTCGATCGGCGGGTTGGTGACCTGGCTGAAGTTCTGCCGGAAATAATGGTGCAGGCCGCGGTACTTGTCCGACAGCACGGCGATCGGCGTGTCGTCGCCCATGCTGCCGAGCGCTTCCTGCGCGTCCTCCACCATCGGGTGCAGGATGGTTTCCAGCTCCTCCAGCGTCACCCCGGCGGCAAGCTGGCGGCGGCGCAGGTCCTCGCCCTGCCACAGCACCGGCTCGGGCGCGTCGGTCTTCACGATGTGGTCGATCTGGCGGATGCGCTTGGCCCACTCGCCGTAGGCGTGGCGGGCGGCCAGCACGTCCTTCAGTTCCTCGTCGCCGAAGAAGCGGGCCTGGTCGAGATCGACGGCGATGGTCTGGCCCGGTCCGACCCGGCCCTTCTCGACGATATCGCCCTCGTCGAGCTTCACCATGCCGGTTTCCGAGCCGACGATCAGCATGGCGTGGCGGCTGATGGTGTAGCGTAGCGGCCGCAGCCCGTTGCGGTCGAGCCCGGCGATCGCCCAGCGGCCATCGGTGGCGGCGAGCGCCGCCGGCCCGTCCCAGGGCTCCATCACGGCGTTGCAGTAAAGGAACATGTCGCGATGCGGCTGCGGCATGGTGGCGTCCTGGCCGATGCTGGCCGGGATCAGCATCGCCTAGGCCATCGGCGCGACGCGGCCGGCGCGCACCAGCACCTCGAAGACATTGTCGAGCACGGCGGTGACCGACCCGCC